>JABMNQ010000183.1 GCA_013204495.1 Candidatus Pelagibacter sp. | reverse complement strand
TTTACAGGTGATCAATTTTCTTTCTCATTTATTAAAGAAAAAAGTCCTCACTTATTAAGTGGAAGTTACATCCCAAACTATACAGCTGGATTAACATTCTTTATTGCGGTTGCTGCAACCAATCTCTTTCACCAAGGAAATTGGCAAAGAGTTTATGCTGCTAAAAATAATGAAGTATTAAAGAAAAGTTTAATTGTGGCATTTATCGTAATTATTCCAATTGTCTTCTTTATGGGTTTTAGTGGACTAGTTGCAGTATCAGCTGACCCAAAAGTTATTCCTGATCTTGGTTTCTTTTCTCTACTTTTAAGTGAGCAGACAGAATTTTTATCATTAATAATTGTGATCCTTGGATTGTCTTTGACGATTAGTACCGTTGATACTTTAGTTAATGCGATATCAAGTTTAATAGTAGTTGATGGTAAAGCGACTTTTAATTTAAGTCAGAAAATTAATTATCTAACCCTTTCGAAATACTTTATAGTAGTGCTTTCAATTGTAGCTTTTGCAATTGCTTCAAAAGGATTTAGTGTTTTATACTTATTCTTGCTTGCAGATCTATTTTGTTGTGCGTTCGTACTAACAGTTTTTTATAGTTTCTATAATCAGAAGTTGAATGAAAAAACGGCATATATTTCAATCATTATTGGATTAATTGGAGGGTTTCTTTTATTCCCAGCTCCTGATTTCTCAAAGAGCTTGTTAGTTGGTATAATTTTACCAGCGGATACTTTTCCAGCTTTTGTTTCTCAATCATTGTTGTTTTTATCTTTTATTACTGCAATTTTTTTGCCTGTAATATTTTGGAAAATAAAAAGATCTAAAAAATAGATCTAATAAATTGTAAAAGGTGTATTAATAACTATATACACCTTAACAAATGTCTGAGATTCAAATATCTATTAACAGCTTATCTAAAGTTTACGATAACGGTTTTAATGCTCTTAAAGAAGTTAATCTTAAAGTAAAACAAGGTGAAATTCTTGCAATGCTTGGACCAAACGGTGCAGGTAAAACAACTTTAATTAGCGTTATTTGTGGAATAGTAAAACCTTCTTCAGGAACAGTAACTATTGATGGTTTTGATATTATAAAAGATTACCGTGAAACAAGATCAAGAATAGGTCTTGTTCCCCAAGAGTTAAACTTAGAATCTTTTGAAACTGTTTTTGACACCGTATCTTATTCAAGAGGATTGTACGGAAAACCTCCAAAACCTGAACACATTGAAAAGATTTTAAAAGATTTAAGCTTGTGGGATAAAAAAGACCAAAGACTAAGACAGTTGTCAGGTGGAATGAAGAGAAGAGTTTTAATTGCAAAAGCTTTATCTCATGAACCTAAAATACTATTCCTTGATGAACCAACAGCTGGAGTAGACGTTGAACTTAGAAGAGATATGTGGCTAATTGTTGAAGAGTTAAGAAGAACAGGGGTAACTATTATTTTAACCACTCATTATATTGAAGAAGCAGAAGCCATTGCTGACCGTGTGGCAGTAATTAATCAAGGTGAAATTATTATAGTTGAGGATAAAAAAGAATTAATTAAGAAAATGGGTCATAAAAAACTAACCATTGAATTACAAAAAAAAATTATGGAAATTCCTGAAGATTTACTTAAGTATAATCTTGAAATAGGTGATGAGCACATGTCCTTAATTTATACTTACAATGTTCAGGCTGAAAAAACAGGTATTACTGATTTACTACAAGATTTAAAAGATACTGGCTTAAAGTTAAAAGATTTAAAAACAGAACAAAGTACTTTGGAGAAGATA
Source organism: Candidatus Pelagibacter sp. (assembly GCA_013204495.1). Lineage (GTDB taxonomy): Bacteria > Pseudomonadota > Alphaproteobacteria > Pelagibacterales > Pelagibacteraceae > Pelagibacter. The sequence continues at coordinate 10,509 of JABMNQ010000183.1, read as the reverse complement.
TTTGTTGATTTAGTAAAGGAGAATAATGAAATTTAATTATTACGGGTTTAAAGCTATATATGTTCATGAGATGAATAGATTTATAAGAACCGTAGGGCAGTCTATTCTTTCTCCAGTAATATCCACCTCATTATATTTTGTGGTGTTTGGTTCAGTTATTGGAGGTTATATTCAAAAAATTGATGGTGTTAGTTATGGATCATACATCGTACCAGGTCTATTAATGTTAACTCTATTAACTCAATCAATAAGTAACACTTCGTTTGGAATATTTTTTCCAAAATTTAATGGAACCATTAATGAGATTTTAGCAGCACCTATTTCAACGCTTGAAACGGTTCTAGCTTTTGTTGGAGCAGGAGCTACCAAAACATTAGTTGTTGGGGCTGTAATTTATGCTACCGCTTCTTTTTTTGCTGATGTGAGTGTTATGCATCCAATGTTAATGATATTTTTACTAGTCTTAGTTTCTTTTACTTTTGCTTTATTCGGATTTTTAATTGGCGTTGTTAGTAAAAACTTTGAGCAAATGTCAATCATCCCATCATTAGTCATTACACCCATGGTATTTTTGGGTGGAAGTTTGTATTCTTTAGATATGCTGCCACCATTTTGGCAAACAATTTCTTATTTTAATCCTGTAGTTTACCTAATTGATGGCTTAAGATTTTCTTTCTACGGCGTATCTGATTTTAATATTTGGGTAAGCATAACCTCAATGGTATTTTTTTTAGTGATTTGTGTAATCTTGGTCACAATACTACTGAAAAAAGGCTACAATATTAAGAGCTAAAATTTTAATCTAGAAATTATATCAATAAACAGTATTATTAGATCATTGTGTTATCTTACATATTACCTTTTATAGCTTTAATTGTGGTTGTGGTATTTATCCATGAATACGGTCACTACTACTTTGCAAAACGATATGGTGTAGGGGTTACTGATTTTTCTATAGGCTTTGGTAAAGAGATGTTTGGCTGGAACGATAAATCTGGCACACGTTGGAAGGTTTGCGCTATACCACTTGGTGGGTATGTTAAGTTTTTTGGTGATAGAAATGTTTATAGCCAAGCTGACAACGAAAAAATTATTAATGAATTCAGTAAAGAAGATCAAGATAAGCTATTTGTATTAAAACCCTTATATCAAAGAGCTTTAATTGTGTTTGGTGGTCCTTTAGCTAATTTTTTATTAGCTATCCTTATATTTTTCTCTGTTTATATGTTTGTAGGGAAAGACTTTACTCTAGCTGTAATTAATGAGGTTCAAAAGGATAGCCCTGCAATGATTGCTGGCCTAAAAGATAATGATATTGTGGTCTCAGTTGATGGTAATAAAGTTAAAAGTATCATGGAAGTGTCAAAATTTATCATGATGTCTACCGATGAATTTATCAATTTTACAGTAAACAGATCAAATCAAGATTTAACCTTTAGAGTAAAACCTAACATTATTGAAAGTGAGGATGAGCTTGGCAATAAGATTAATAAACGTATGGTTGGTATTAAGCTTGGAGCTTATAATAATGAGCTAAATCACATTAAACTTGGTCCTGCTAAAGCTCTATTTTATTCCGTTAATGAAGTATATTATGTCTGTATTTCTAGTCTTAAATATATTGGAAGTATGCTTACAGGAAATGGTGATAGTTCGCAGCTAGGTGGCCCTATTAGAATAGCAAAAATTAGCGGACAAGTTGCTGAATTTGGTATCTTACCATTCATTAGTTTAATGGCTTATATTTCAATAAGCTTAGGGCTGATAAACTTGTTTCCAATTCCAATGCTAGATGGTGGACACTTAATGTTTTATGGTATCGAAAAGGTATTGGGTCGCCCTTTATCACAAAAAACACAAGAAGGTTTTTTTCGAATCGGAATGTTTTTATTGCTATCATTGATGTTTTTTACAACGTTTAATGACCTAAAAGACGTCGGTTTATTTAAGTTTTTTAATAATTTTATTTCTTAAATAATCATTTAAAATCAACACTTATTAAACAAATCACCATATATAGTGGTTTTTATTTTAAGAGGCACTAATAAAAAGCTTGATTTATGGGCTTTAATGTAAATTATATCAAAATAATCAATAAAATCGGAGCTAAATAAATGAACAAAAAACAATTAATAGCTAAACTTTCAGGCTCTCTAAACCTAAGTAAAGCTGATGCAGAACGAACTTTTGATACAATTACAAACACTATTCTAGATTGTTTAAAAGGTGATGATTCAGTGAAAATTGCTGGATTTGGTACTTACAAAGTAGCAAAAAGAAAAGCTAGAGTTGGAAGAAATCCTAGAACTGGAGAGCAAATTCAAATTGGTGCTTCTCAAAAAGTTAAGTTCTTACCAGCTAAAGCTTTAAAAGAAGTATTTAATAAATAATTAAGTCTCGAATTAATTAACAGCCTTTTACAGAAATGTATTAAGGCTGTTACTATATGCAAATACTGCATATCTAAATTTCCCAATCAACAATAGTTTTTAAGAACATTATAAATATAAGTGAAAACTTATAGGGGAGGTTTTATGACTAAATTAATAAAAATAATATCAACATTTTCGTTAGGTCTATTTTTTCTTTTAGGTTTAACAACTGTTGGAAGTGCGGAGACAACCGTTTCTGCAGAAGTTGGTTTTGTATTTAATACATTGCTATTTTTAATATGTGGTTTCCTTGTGATGTTCATGGCAGCAGGATTTACGATGCTTGAATCAGGAATGGTAACTTCAAAAAGTGTATCTGTAATTTGTGCAAAAAATATTGGTTTGTTTGCAATTTCAGGAATTATGTTTTGGTTAGTTGGTTACAATCTAGCGTATGGCATAGCAGAAGGCGGATTCATTGGAACATTTACTCCATGGTCAGATGCTAGCGCATTAGAAACAGGTTATTCAGATGGATCAGATTGGTATTTCCAAATGGTTTTCTGTGCAACTACAGTATCAATCGTATCTGGTACAATGGCTGAAAGAGTTAAGTTATGGCCATTCTTTTTATTTGCAGCAATTTTAGCTGGAATTATTTATCCGATCGTAATGGGATGGCAGTGGGGTGGTGGCTGGTTAGCAGCTGCTGGTTTTTCTGATTTTGCTGGATCAACTCTTGTTCACTCAACAGGTGGGTCTGCAGCATTAGCAGGAGCACTATTGTTAGGTTCAAGAACTGGTAGATTTGATTCAAAAGGCGTGCCCAAAGCATTACAACCTTTCGCAGCATCTTCTATACCTTTAGTAACACTTGGAGTTTTTGTGTTATGGCTGGGCTGGTTTGGATTTAATGGTGGTTCACAATTAGCGTTAGGAACATTTGAGGATGCTGTTGCAATCTCAACTATTTTTATTAACACAAACCTTGCGGCTTGTGGTGGTGTAATGGTTGCAGCAATCGTACCAAGATTATTATCAGGAAAAACTGATGTGATCATGATGTTAAACGGTGCAATTGGTGGTCTTGTAGCAATTACCGCTGAGCCTTTAGCTCCATCTCCATTAGCTGCTATCTTAATCGGCGGTGTTGGTGGATTATTAGTTGTGCTTGGAACTAAACTATTATTTGCATGGAAGATTGATGACGTAGTAGGTGCAATACCAGCACACTTGTTTGCAGGTATTTGGGGAACATTAGCTGTTCCACTAACTAATGCTGATGCTTCTTTTAGTGCGCAGTTAATTGGGGTGCTTGCAGTCAACATCTTTGTTTTCATAGTTGCCTTTATTATTTGGGCAATAATGAAAAATACAATGGGTATCAGATTGAGTAAGGAAGCAGAAAAACTAGGTACAGACGTTGCTGAAACTGGTGTTATTGCCTACGCTATCAGAGACTAATAATACAAATAATTAGAAGAAATAGGCCCCTTAAATGGGGCCTATTTTATTTCAGAATATGTTTTAAGGTATCTAAAACATCTTGAGCGTGATCTTTAACTTTTACATTGTACCAAATTTTTACAATTTTACCTTTAGGGTCGATTAAAAAGGTACTTCTAACAACACCCATAAACTCTCTCCCCATAAACTTTTTCTTAGCCCAAACTTTATAACTTTTTACAATTTTAATTTCATCATCAGCTAAAAGATCAAATTTAATCTTATATTTTTCTTTAAATTTATTGTGACTTTTAATGTTATCTTTTGATATTCCGTACACTTCACAGTTAAGCTTTTTAAATTTAGTTAATAATTTATTAAAGTCATTGGTCTCAATAGTGCATCCAGGTGTATCGTCTTTTGGATAGAAGTAGAGAACAACATAACTTCCAATAGAATCTTTTAGGGAATAAAAATTATTATTAGTTGAGATTAGATTAAAATTTGGAGCTTTAGAGTTGATTTTAAGCATTTTTAATATTTATTTTTTTTCCAAATTTTAAACCAATCTACTAGGGGTGATAGCCCATAAGCTGAATTAACATTGGTCATATGTAGCGCTATGGAGGGTATGGGTGAAAAGCATTCTATTTTTTTATAAAGTTCATGTAAAGGTTTTTCATATGGGTCAAAGTTATTTAAAAACATTTTTTCATAATTTTTCCAATTTTTTTTAAGTATATTGGATGAAATTAAATATGTACAAAGTGACTCATTAACTCTTCTCCAATGTTTTTTATGGCCAGCTAAAATATTGGTCTGTTCAAGTTTATTATACAAAAAGGGATAATCTGCAGGACACATAATAATATCCTTTTTATAAATAGTTGAAAATTTCTCATAACTATAAATCATTTCTTCTAATGCATCGTGTTCATGAATATAATCATCCTCGACAAAATATAGTAAGTCATATTTTGAATTAAGTGCAAATTCCTTTGACTGAAATATATGGGCGTTATGAGCGAGCATTCTTTTGTTATTTGAAAACTTCATCTTATTTTTATATTTTTCAATATTTAGATTTGATATTTCAAATGGAATTCGATATTGAACAGCAATTTTTTTTATTAATCTAATTATTTTAGGTTTGGAGTTATCATCTATAATTTTTAAAAAAAAACTAATATCTTTTATTTTTTTTTGAGCATTTTTAATATTAATGCATATAGAATTTAAAGACCTTAAACTGTATTCACACTTATCCTTTTCAAATAACCTCTTCTTGTTTTGACTTAATAGAGTGTTTTCATTTGTAAAAGATCTAAATATAACTAAAAAACTTTTAACTTTTCTTGTAATTTTTATTTCACCAAGTGGAAGGGTTATATTTCTTTTGTTTATTGTGCTTATATTCTTATTTAACGAGGCATTGCTAGTAGGAATTGTAAAATTATTTTGATCAATAATTTCAAAACCTAATTTTCTTACAATCTTTATAAAGTTTTTTTTAAAAAAATTATAATTTTTTTTTTTATTTAAATTCTTAATCACTTTTTTTTTGTATTTTTATTATTTATATATATTATTGACATCATATGAATATAAAATCATCACAAACATTAGTTCTTGAAGCTTTGAAAGAGATTAAAACTATTACTGCCAAACAAGCTTTAAAACTTGCAAATGAAGAAAAATGCAATTTAATTGATATCCGAGAAAAAGCCGAGCTAGATAAAACTGGTAGAGTTGAAAGTTCTCACCACATACCAAGAGGCATGCTAGAATTTTGGTTAGATTCAAATAGCCCATATTTTAAAAATGGTATATTAGACATGGATAAAGAAATTATTTTATTTTGTGCTGGCGGTTTAAGATCTGCACTTGCTGCTAAATCTCTAAAAGAAATGGGTTTTGAGAAAGTTTCACATATAGAGGGTGGCTTTGCCTCAATTAGTCAAAGCGACTTTAAGATAGTTTAGATTAATCCTGAAAGTTTAAAATAAATTCATTTTTTCTATGCCTATTTTTGTAATCTAAGCCATTAATAGGGTAATTTTTTTTTGTTGTTTTTTGTTCAAAATTTATTTTTTTAATATTTGTAAATGTTAATTCAATGACATTTGGATCCTCATGTATATTGGCGCACGTATAATTATTTCCATGTATATGAATTAATTTTAAATCATTACTCTGGTCGATAAAATCCTTTATTAAATGAATGTTTTTTTGTATGTCGTGAAATTCAATCAAAAGAGAATTTATTTTTTTTGAATTATCTAATATTTGGTTTAGAATGTTATATTCATCACCCTCAATATCGATTTTTAAAATCAAATTATCATAATTATGAAGAATTTTATCTAAGGTAATTTCTTTATTTTCAATATTTTTGTTACTAATTTTTAACTGATGATGTTTATTTCTACTTTTAAAGAAATTGCTGTAATCATAATATTTAAAAATACTAATAATTTTTCTTAATCTTAATTTTTTAAATAAAAAAAAATGTACTATATCTTTTTTAAATCTATCAATCCAAAACTGTCTATTAACTGTGTGATCATAAGCTATAATCTCACAATTTGGTTTTATCTTTAAAAAATTTTTTTCAAATTCCCAGTCATCATTTAAACCACATGTTATAATTTTTTCAGTAAGTGGTATTGTTCTTTTATCTAAAACATAACCGCCATCTAGTTTGGGTCCAATTCGTATTAAGTTTTCATTTTCTATATGAAAAGGTTTTAAATATTTTGGTAGCATAATGTTTAATCATTTTTATATTCATCTAGAGCATAAATCAATCGATCTTGACCCCAGAATACTTTTTTATTTACAATAAATGTAGGCGCTCCAAAAACACCTTTTTCATGAGCGTCATTAGTCCCATCTTTTAGTTTATTTTTAATAATTGGATCTTTAATTGCTGTCAAAAAATTATTTGAATCTATTTTACATGCTTTAAGAAGAATGGATAAAGTTCCTTCATTTGTTATATTTAAGTTATTTTTCCAATAAGCATCAAACATTATATCAATATACTGATCTTTAATTGTCGAATTAATATAGAGGCAACCACGCATAAGATTTAATGAGTTTAGTGGAAATTCAATATTCCATTTAAAATTAAATCCACTTTTCTCTGCAATAAGATAACAGTCATTTATCATGTTTTTTAATTTTGATTTGATAAAAGCAGGCGGAGTTATTCCTTCCAACTTATGAAGACCACCTAATAAAATAGGTTTGTAATTTATTTTAATATTTTTTGGTAATGACTGAATTTTTTTATGAGCTAGGTATGTATAAGGACTTATGAAATCAAAATAAAAATCAATTTCTTTAGTCATATAAGTTAATTCTTTTTGCATAAAAAATTCTTATAAGCCAATAGAGAGTAATTCCTATGGGGCCAATGAAATAAGTTATTATTAGAGGAAAAGACATTAATACCTTATTGATACCAAACTTTTGTGAGTCCTTAACAATCCACCCTCCACAAAATAAGTTCATCCCTAGAAAATGAGACCAAAATAAAATCAAAAATGATTTATCAGAAAATAAATTCAAAATAGAATTTAATCCTAAATAAAGTTCAAAATTTTTGAAGAAATCATAACCTTCATTAAAGAGCAAGTAGAGTAAATAAGAATAAGCCAAACTTATAATAAAAACAGGAAATATGGATGTTGTAAAAACTCTACATATTTGTGAGTGTGGGAATATTATTAACACCAGCCAAAAAGGCAAAACACCAAGATTTAACCATAGGAAAATCATCTCTATAGTAAAATATGTATAAATTTGATCGATCATTTCTTAGTGTGTTATATTACAAGATACCATGATTCCTATGAGAAATAGAAAAAAAACACTGCAAGTTACTATGGAGGAAATGAGGAATTTTTCCTTTGCATACATTGAGAAATATGCACCTTCAAAACAACAATTACGAACCTATATTTTAAAAAAGTATCTTAAAGCCAATCTGCCTAATGTTAAAAAACAAGATATTACAGATCTTATTGATATTGTTTTAGTGGATCTTGAGAAAAGCAAATTCATTAGCGATAAATTTTATTCTGAAAGTAAATCAAGAAGTCTTATCCAAAGAGGTAGTTCGATCAATAAAATTAGAAACTACTTAATGGTAAAAGGCATTGACGATAAGTATATCAAAGAAAGTATTGAGAAAATAAAAGAAGACAACTCAGACCAAGATTTTTTTTCAGGTATAAAGATTTGTAAAAAAAAAAGAATAGGGCCAGCTAGGGCCCAAGATAATAGACCCTTATTTTACAAAAAAGATATTTCTTTACTTGCTAGAAATGGATTTGATTTTGAAACCTCGAAAAGAATAATGGATATTGACCAGGCTGATTATTTAAAAATAATTAAATTACTTTAATTTCTTTTCCTCTTCTTCTGCCAAATAATTAATTTTATTTCTTATATAATTTTTAACAAAGACAAAAACTAACAAACCAAAAATTGAAACGGAAACAATAATTATCAAAATTGTTCTTAATTGATCATCCATTAGAGTATATTTTTACTTCTTAAAATTAAACTTGGGTTTCTAAATTCTGTTTTACCATAAAGTATTTCATCACCATTAAAATCTGTTATCTTGCCACCTGCGTGCTCTAATATTGCATGTCCTGCCGCAATATCCCATTCGTAAGCTCTTGGTTCTGCAACATATATATCAAACTCACCAGCTGCAATTACACAAAATTTTAATGAACTTTTCATTTTTTGAAATGAGTCTATTTTATATTGTTTGTGAATTTCTAAAATTTCAGGTTTAAGATCGCTCGAGTAGCTAACTGCTGTATTTCCATTAAAATCTTTTTTTTTATTTATTAATGAAATTTCTTGATTATCAATTAACTCATAGCTGTGGGATAATCCGTAAGAATAAAAAACTCTTTTCTTTGCTGGGGCTGTTATAATTCCAATTGCTGGCTTCTTGTCTAATATTAATGAGGCATTTAATGTAAACTCATCTCGGTTATTAATATAATCTCTAGTGCCATCAATTGGATCGATTAGCCAAAAATTATTTAAATCAACGTCCATCTTATGATTTGTGCTCTCTTCTGAAACAATTGCAATATTTGGAGTAATTTCTTGTATTTTAGTGGTTAGAATTTTATTAACCTCAATGTCACCATTACTTACCGGAGTATTATCTGATTTAATTTCTTTTTTTAGTCCTACCTCTCTTAAGTCTAAAGCTACTTGGCTCGCTTTATTAAAAGTCTCTATTAATGAAAGTGTTATTTTTTTTCTTTCTTCAAGATTCATTTGTAAAATTTTTCTAATTGAATTATTTTTGAATTAATTACTTTTTTTCCAACATTTTCAAAGTTTGCAGTAACCTTACCATTTATTATTGATTGGACTTGCCCAATACCCCAGTCTTTGTTGTTAGGATTGGTGACTTTGTCACCTGGCTCAAAATCTAAAATCATTAATTTACTTATAGTTAATATACTAATAAATATCATTAAATATGACAAAAATGAATTCAATTGGAATAGCCAAAGATCCAAAAGACACTCTAGTTGTTGTTGCAATGTCTGGTGGTGTTGATTCATCAACTGTTGCCGCTATGATGAAAAATGAAGGATATAAGGTAATTGGAATAACTTTAAAACTTTATAACGACAGTAAAGAGACAACTACATCAAAGCAATGTTGTGCTGGTCAAGATATCATGGACGCAAAGAGGGTGGCTGACAAGTTAAAGATTGAGCATAAAATTTTATATTATCAAGATAAATTTAAAGAGGGCGTAATTGATAATTTTATTGATAGTTATTTAAATGGAGAAACACCAATCCCTTGTATTCAATGTAATAAAACAGTTAAGTTTACAGATTTATTTGAAGAGGCCAAAAGATTAAATGCTGATGCTTTAGTTACAGGTCACTATGTTAAAAGTATTACGGATAAAAACAATACAGATATGTATAGAGGCATTGATTTAAATAGAGATCAAAGTTATTTTTTATTTAATACTACAAAAGATCAATTAAATTTTTTAAGGTTCCCACTTGGAAATCTTCTTAAAGATGAAACTAGAAATATCGCACGTGAACTTGATCTTAATGTGGCAGACAAGCCAGATAGCCAAGATATCTGTTTTGTTCCAAATGGTGACTACGCTTCAGTTATAGAAAAATTTAGACCAAACTCCTTTAGCAAAGGTAATATTAAGAATATGAATGGTGACGTAATTGGAGTTCATGAGGGTATTATTAATTACACAATTGGTCAAAGAAAAGGTATTGGGGTCTCAGATAAAAATCCACTGTATGTAGTTAAAATAATTGCTGATAAAAATGAAATTATTGTTGGCGCTAAAGAGCACCTTGTTAAAACAAAGATTAATTTAAAAGATTTAAACATCATTACCAATGACATAAATGATTTTGAAAAAGAGCTATTTGTAAAAGTGAGATCCACTGGAAGATTAATTAAAGCTAAAATAGATATCAACAACACTAATGCTAATGTTAATTTACTTGAAGAAGAGCACGGTATTGCACCTGGTCAAGCATGTGTTTTTTACTCAAAAAACAGTAATGGCTATAAAGTTCTTGGTGGTGGTTGGATTAAAAATTAAATATTCGTTGATTTGAGAGTATTAGTAAATATCTAAAACTAGAAATTACTTCTT
>JABMNQ010000182.1 GCA_013204495.1 Candidatus Pelagibacter sp. | reverse complement strand
GGGCACAGTCGTGGATCAATTTCAGTTTCATCAGCAGCCAAAATACTTGGAAAAGAAAATGTTAAAGGAATAGTCGTCCTTTCTTCCATCACAAGTTCTTATGGTGACTATACACCTTATTATCTAACCATGGAAAGTATGTTGAAAAAAGTAGAGCTTCCAGTTCTCGTTGTTCATCATGAAAAAGATGCCTGCACAGTCTCTCAGTACAATGCTGCCAAAAAACTTGCTGAAAAAAATAATTATAAATTAATAACCGTATCTGGAGGTGGGACCACAGGAAGCGTGTGCGGACCTTTGCACTATCATGGCTTTGAAGGAAGAGCGGAAGAAGTAATTCGTGCTGTACAGGAATGGTCTACTACGTTGCAATAATTTTTAATTAAAAAAATTATCGACGCTATTTAAGTTTTCAATCTTTTCAATTTTTTCTTGAAGATTATCTATTTTGTTTTGATCGTAAGCAAATTTAGCTAAACTTTTAAATTTTGTTACAATTTCATTTTTAGGTACAGGATTTTCAGGAGACCCTTTCCTAAATTTTTCCACATGGGTAAATTTTTTGTTATCATTAGTGATAACTTCAATTTTTGCCATGTGTCTAAATTCTTGACCAAGACTTTCAATTTCCGGATCTACCTCTGCATTTATTTTTTTCATGTAGTCTAATATTTTTGGATTTGATATTTTATCAACGCTAAATTGATCAACAAACAGCTCACCCTCAAGAGCGATTAACGCTAGTCCATAATAGATATTCATTTGAGCCGAGGTCACACTTTGATTTTCATATGGCCAAGCACAATGAACATAAGTTGGGTGACTGATTTTAGCTTTGATTTCTTTTATGTCATTAGATGAAATTTTATTATCTTTCATAATTGCTTTGAGGCAATCTAGAGCCGCATGAATACTAGTTACAGACGTATATGGTTTGATGCCTGTATTTTGGCATTCCCATACGTCACCTAATTTGTCTGTAGATCTAGAAAAATTATTTTTACCAGAAAAGCTTGATAAAAATCCTCCATACTCAGCTTCAATGATATTTGTTATTCCGGTAAATTCTTTTGCAGCAAGTTCAGCAGCCAGTACTCCCGCTTCTGCAGCTCGACCAGAGTGCAGTCTTTTGACCATAGCTCCCTCTTGAGCTGCCATTAAGCCAGCCCCTAAAGACCCGGCAATTCCTATCGCATGTAAAATTTGGTTTTTATTTAAATCCATTAATTTTGCAGCAGTAACGGCAGAAGCAATTGTTCCATGTGTACCTTGAGGATGAAAACCTCTTAACAAAAGGTCAGTTCCTGCAGCCGAGCCTACTCGTGTCGCTATTTCGTATCCAGCTATAACGGCAGTTAAAAATTTTTTGCCATTTATGTTTTTAATTTTTTCAGAAACATTAATAGAAACGGGAACTACAATAGAATTGGGGTGTAGAATAGATTCCCGGTGAATATCATCCGCCTCAAACCCATGTCCTGCAGTAGAATTTACTAAAACAGCATTTAACACGGAAGTTCTTATATTAGTCCCAATTATAGTGCATTCCTGTTTATCCGTATTGTTTACTACAACCTCCATTAATTTTTTAGTCCAGGGTAAAGTATTTCCATGTATGCAACAGCCTACTCCATCTAAAAAGAGAAGCTTAATATGCTCTAAGACTTTTTTAGGAATATTTTCAAAAGTTAAATCTGCAGCAAATTCAGAAAGAATTTCCGTAGTATTATTTTTTTTCATTTAACTAAAGAATTTTCCAAATACCTTCAGCGGTTGCTAAAGTTTTTCCAGAAGAGGTTAGCTCTCCTTGCATAAAAATAAGAGATCTTGTTTGCTTTTTAATTTTAGCAAAACCAACAATTTCATCTCCAGGCTTAGACCCAGCAATAAATTTTATATCAAGAGTAATTGTTACAGCAACACCATCTATTACCTGGTGCGCGGCAGTTCCCATCCCAGAATCCAGAACCGACATAATATATCCACCATGCGTAACTCCAGCAGCATTCATATGAAAATCTTTCAACGTAGTTCTGTATTCGTATTCGCTGTCAGAAATTTTTTTAAATTCTAAGCCACCATTGTGCAGCATGTACCCAACCTTACTTATATTCCTAAATTCTTTGCTCATGATTTATTTTTCTTCCTTAAATTTTAATGCTTTACCGTTATTGCAGTATCTTTTTCCCGTAGGTTCCGGACCATCATCAAAAATATGTCCGTGATGTCCATCACAGTGAGCGCAATGATATTCTGTTCTTGCGTAGCCAAGCAAATGATCAGTTTTAGTTTCAAAAACATTGGGATAACTTTTGAAAAAAGAAGGCCAACCACTTCCGCTATCATATTTCATGTCCGAGCTAAAAAGTTTTGATTCGCAACCAGCGCAATAATAAAAACCCCTTTTTTTTTCACTATTGAGATCGCTACTACCAGCTCTTTCTGTTCCTTCTTCTCTCATAATCATGAATTGCTCAGGATCTAAAACTTTCATCCAATCTTTATTTGTTTTATTTTCCATATGGTTTTTTACTAAAAATAATATAATAAATACATCACAATTATGAAAAATTCTTACGATGTAGTGCTAGTTGGAACAGGTAACGCAGCATTATCTGCTGCTTTGTCAGCATCCGACAATGGAGCTAAAAAAATTCTTGTTATAGAAAAAGCTTCTAAAAAAGAAAGAGGAGGAAATAGCAGGTATACTAATGGTGCTTTTCGATTTGCTTATAATGGTTACTCTGATTTAAAAAAAATTATTCCTACACTAAAAAATTCAAATAGCATCGATTACGGAAAGTATACGGTGAATGATTTTTTGAAAGATATGCAAAAAGTTACAAATGGCAAGACAGACAAATCTTTATCAAAAATTTTAACAGGAAATAGCTTTGAGACAGTTCAGTGGTTGAGCAAAAAGGGTCTTAAATTCACACCCATTGAAGGAAGACAGTCTTTCGTGGTTGGAGGTAAAATGAAATATTGGGGTGGTTTAACTTTGGAGGTTAAGGGTCAAGGTGAAACCCTAGTGGATTCTTTATTAAAAATTGTTGAAAAACACAAAATCAAAATTCAATACGATACAGCTGCCGTGGATCTAATCTATGAGGACAATACAGTTGTGGGCGTTGAGGTTTTAAATAAAAATAAAATGGAAAAAATTTATGCAAAATCGGTAGTGCTGGCTTGCGGTGGATTTGAATCAAATCCAGAAATGCGAACAAGATATTTGGGACCTGGTTGGGATATGGCAAAAGTAAG
>JABMNQ010000181.1 GCA_013204495.1 Candidatus Pelagibacter sp. | reverse complement strand
TTATTTTCTTCGTTTAAGATAATTGCATCTTGAAGATTGATTTCTTTGTTTGTGTTTTCAGGCTTTTCAACAACAATTAACTTTCTAAAAATTCCAATGTCTCCATTTTCTCTATTTATTAAAACTTTAATTTCATTATCCTGTCCAAATTTTGATTTGGCAGCTTTTGCAATTCCAGTTTCCATGGAATCAATAATTAATTCTTTATCTATAGATTTTTCTAAAGCTACCGCTTCAGCTATTCTTAATAATTCTAATTTATCTGATCTTCTATTTAACATATTTTTATTAGCTCCAAAAAAAAATGGGCTAAGGCCCATTCTGTAATTTCAATAATGTAAGGGCAATATATAAAGAAAAATTTTTAATTCAATAGTAACTATTTAGAAAAAATGCCCTTTTTATCAGTCTTTTCCCAAGAAAATGACCCATCGTCCTGTGGGATTCTACCAAAATGTCCATAGGCTGCTGTTTTTTCATAAATTGGTTTATTTAAACCCAGCATCTCTCGTATTCCTCTTGGGCTCAAATCAAAATTTTTTGAAATTTCCTCTGTAACAAATTTATTTTTTTCTAAATCATTATCAAATAAATCTACATAAATAGATAAAGGTTTTGAAACACCGATTGCATAAGCTAACTGTATTAAACATTTGTTTGTAATATTTGAAGCAACAACATTTTTTGCAATATACCTTGCTGCATAAGCTGCTGATCTATCTACTTTAGTTGGGTCTTTTCCCGAAAAAGCTCCCCACCATGAGGTGCTGCTCCACCATAAGTATCCACAATAATTTTTCTTCCCGTTAAGCCACAGTCTCCATCAGGTCCACCAATCACAAAGTTTCCTGTTGGGTTTATATAAAACTCTTCTTCATTAAAGTCCTTTAAAAAAATTTCTGGAATTGATTTTAACAAATAAGGTCTTAATAATTCTCTAACTTTAGCTTGATCTACATCCACTGTGTTTTGTGTAGATATTACAACCGATTTTACTTTTGTTGGTTTTCCATCAATATATTCAAAAGTAACTTGGCTTTTTGAATCTGGTTCTATATTTTTTAATTTTCCAGATTTTCTATCTTCGGCCATAAGTCTTAAAATTTTATGAGAATAATGAATTGGTGCTGGCATTAATTCTTCTGTTTCATTGCAAGCATATCCAAACATTATTCCTTGATCTCCAGCTCCCTCGTCTTTATTCCCTTTAGAATCTACACCCATAGCAATGTCAGCTGATTGTGAATGAAGATGACTCTCAATTTTTGTTGCTTCTCTCCAAGTAAAACCATCCTGATCGTATCCAATATCTTTAATGCAATCTCTAACTTTTTGAAAAAGTTCTTCTTCTTTAATTTCAGGTCCTCTTACTTCACCAGCAAGTATAACTTTATTTGTAGTAGTTAGTGTTTCGCAGGCCACTCTAGAGAAAGGGTCTCGAGAAAGATAGCTATCTACCACCATATCTGAGATACGGTCTGAAACTTTATCTGGATGACCTTCAGATACAGATTCACTGGTAAATAAAAAATTTTTTAAATTACTCATGTGTAAGTTTATTAAATGAAAAAATTAAAAATATATATATTAAAATTATCATAAAAAATATTTGGTTGCCATATCTCATAAAAGGTGTTGATTTAGTGATTTTACTTTCAGTAAGCTCAACATATCCTGTGGACCCAAAATCTACTTTTTTTTCAATAACTCCCATAGGGTTTATAATTGCAGAAATTCCATTGTTTGCAGATCTAATTATATATTTTCCACTCTCAATTGATCTAAAAATACTATGTGAAAAGTGTTGCTTAGGACCTATAGAATTTCCAAACCATCCATCCTCTGAAATGTTAACTATATAATCAAAATTATTATCTTTAGATAATTTTCCTGAATAAATTATTTCATAGCAAATTAAAGGAAGTAAGCTTAAGTCAATTTCATTATTCTTGATACTAAGAGGGGCTCTATCATCACCACTAGAGAATGATTGATAGTTATTAGCTACTGTTTTGAGCCCTATTAATCCTAAAATATTTTCAAAAGGGGTAAATTCTCCAAAAGGAACTAGATTAACTTTATTATAACTCTTGATGAGGTCCATTTTATTATCAAATACTGCCATTGAATTAAAAAATAAATTTTTATCATTAATTGTCTCTATACTATTTAGACCCATAACAATTAAATCATTTGCTCCAAAATTATTAAAAAATAAATCTTTATAAATACTCATATCTCTTAAATAGCTGTCTGGAATAATCCCTTCTGGCCATAAAAAAATTGTAGGTATTTTTTTTTCTGGATCACTAAGAGTTATCAGCTCATTAATTATCTTTAACTCATCTTGTTTTGAATAAAACCTATCTAAACTAATATTTGGAGATATGGCTCTTATTACAAAGGGATTTTTAACATTATCAAAAGAGTTAAATTGATCATTTTTTATATTGCCAAAAATTAAAAAACTAATTGAAACTAGGATAAAGAAAAAACAAACTATAATTTCTTTTCTAGTTTTTCTTAAAATGAATACCCCAGGAACAGAAAAGAGAGAAATACAAATTAAATTGAAAGAATAAGTTCCAATAACTGAGAGAATTTGAATAAAAAAAATATTTTCTGAAAAACTAAATGCAATTAAATTCCAAGGGAACCCTGTGAATATAGATCCTCTAATAAATTCGATTGTTCCAAACAGAATTGAAAAAATAAAAAAAGAACTAACTACTCTTTTTGAATAAAAAACTGAAAATAAATATGTTATTAAACCATAAAATATACCTAAAAAAGCTGGTAGTAAGATTATAGCGAATGGAATTAGGAATTTAAAGCTCTCATCAAATGTTAATGAGATTGATATCCAATATAAACTAGATAAAAAATACCCAAACCCAAAAAACCATCCATATTTAAAAAAGGATTTACTTGTTAAATTTTTTTTTCTTTTTGTATAAAGAAATATAAAAAATAAAGAGAAGGTAAAAAAATTAATTATAAAATAATTATAGGGTGGTAAACTATAAGAGCTAATAGCCCCTAAGAAAATAATATAGATTGTATTTAGAAAATTTTTTTTAAACAAGTTTTCCTCTTTTAATTTTAACAAATTTATAAATTTGTTCCTCTTCTTGATTCATTTTTTTAAAATCTTTTAATTTTATATGATCATGGCCTAACAAATGAAGATACCCATGAATAAATATTTTTGTAATTTTATTTTTAAAATCTAGATTACTTAAACTTTTTGGTTTATTCATAAATTCGTAACTAATTACTATATCGCCAAGATAAGTATTTTTTTTTAGATTAAGTTTTTTTTCGAAAGGAAAAGACAAAACATCAGTTGGTTTATTTTTATTTCTAAAGCTTTTGTTAAGCTTTTTAATATTTTTATTGTCAGATAGAAGAATGCTTAAATTTATTTTTTTCCCAATAAATCTATATTTCTTAGGAAAAAGTTTAACCAACGTATTAAAAAAAAAATCTTTATTTTTGATTTTTTTACTCCAAAGATTATTCTCTGAGACTACATCAATACTAATCATTTTCTTGATCTGAATAGGCCTTAACAATCTTAGAGACTAAGGGGTGTCTCACTACATCAGAATGATCAAAATCCACTACAGATATTTCTTTTAGGTGTCCTAGTAATTTTTTAGATCTATTTAATCCAGACATGTTTTTGTGTGGTAAATCTATCTGGGAGGGATCTCCATTTATGACAATTTTAGAATTCTCTCCAATACGCGTTAAAAACATCTTAATTTGTGTGTCTGTTGCATTTTGAGCTTCATCTAGAATGGCAAAAGAGTTTTTCAATGTTCTTCCCCTCATGAATGCTAGGGGTGCTATTTCGATATCTCCAATTTCTATCATCCTTTGTATCTTTTCAAAGTCAAAAAGATCGTAAAGCGAATCATATAAAGGTCTTAAGTATGGGTCTAC
Organism: Candidatus Pelagibacter sp.; assembly: GCA_013204495.1. GTDB lineage: Bacteria > Pseudomonadota > Alphaproteobacteria > Pelagibacterales > Pelagibacteraceae > Pelagibacter. The sequence goes on along the minus strand of JABMNQ010000181.1, from coordinate 467 downwards.
TTTTTCTTTCATATCTCCAGGTAAAAAACCCAGTTTTTCTCCAGCTTCCACTGCGGGTCTTGATAAAATAATTCTCTCGATCTTTTTATCTAATAGCATAGTTAAGCCTACTGCTACTGCTAGGAATGTTTTTCCTGTTCCAGCTGGTCCTGCTGATATGGTAATATCACTCTGTCTTAAAGCTCTAACATACTCTTTTTGTTTTTCTGATCTTGGGATAACTAATTTTTTAGGTGTTTTAATTATATCTGAAGCATTTTGATTTTTTACTTTTTCTTCAATCATAAATTTGTCTATGGATGAGATGATATCTTTTTTTTCAATAATTCCATTATTAATAAATTGATTTGCTAAAAACTGAATAGCATTTTTGGTTATTTCATTTTGCTCTGGCATTGATTTTATTATAATAGAATTTCCTCTTGAATATAAACTTGAGTTGGTAATTTTTTCTAATTCTTTTAAAT
>JABMNQ010000180.1 GCA_013204495.1 Candidatus Pelagibacter sp. | reverse complement strand
TTGCATTATTTTCTTAATTGAATTTTTTGATCAAAAAAATATTCAACTAAATTCTTTCCTTTACCTCTTCTCTCTAAAACTAAAAAGTTCATTTTTTTTAATGAGATTAAAGGAAAATGCCAAACGTTTTTATTATAAATAATTCCATGATCTTTAGGTATGAGAAAAGCTTTTCTAGCTTATTGGAGCATACTGCTAACTTGTAATTTTTTTAATAAGTTTTTAATACTAGGATAAGGTTTCGACTTTACATAAAAAATTTTTTTTACTTTTGCTTTTATTTTTTTATGCCGCCTATTTATTAATGAAATAAGCCAATATTGTATTGATTTATAAATAAAAATTTATAGATAAATTTTTATATTCGCGGGAATAATTTCCCGCGAAAATACTATATTTAATTATTTTTTATTAAGAGTAGCGTTCAAAATAAATGCCAAGATCCCAGCTGGGATTAATCCAGTGGTTAATAAAAGTTTTAAGCTAATTCCAAAATCAGGAATATGAGCCACGAACTGAGGCAGTAAAGACATGCCTAAACCAAAGGACAAGGATAGTCCTAAGATTAAAAGGTTTGTTTGATTCATTTCCGCTCTTGAAATCAATTTAACTCCAGCTGAAGTAATCAATCCAAACATAATAATAGCAGCACCACCTATAACTGACTCAGGCATTGACGCGATTACTCCTCCTAGTTTTGGAAATAAACCCATCAAAATTAAAATAACACCCGCGATAGTTCCAACATGCCTGCTGATAACACCAGTAAATGCAACTAAGCCTGCGTTTTGAGAATAAGAAGTATTTGGAAAAGCATTAAACAAAGCTGCCAATGCAGTACCAAGACCATCAGCCATGATTCCGCCTGCTAATTCTTTATCTGTTGCTTCTCTATTATCTCCACCAATCGTAGTTGCGCTAATATCACCAATAGTTTCAATCGTCGTTACAACTGCCATAAACAACATGAGAATGATGGCTCCAGGAACAAAGCTAATTCCGTATTGAAGAGGCATAGGAAGAGCAAACCAAGGTGCGTTTGCTATTTTTCCAAAATTTACCATTCCAAAAGACATAGCCACCAAAAATCCAGCAACAATTCCAATAAGAATAGAAGCTGAAGACACCATCCCTTTTCCTTTAATATTACAAAGTAAAGTTACAACCAAAACAGTTCCGGAAATAATAAGATGATTTGAATTTGCAAAGATTTCTGGTTTGTTATTCATTAACCACGCACCACCTCCAGCATACATAAACCCTACTTTTAGCAAACTAAGTCCAATCGTCAAAACGACGATTCCTGTTACTAAAGGAGGAAACATATGTCTTATTGGTTTTAATACTTTACCAAGAATGAATTGAAAAATTCCACCGATAAATGCTGCTGTAAAAACTGCTCCTAAACCTGCCGCTTTAAAGGGAAGCATAATGGGAATAAATGCAAAGCTAGTTCCTTGAATGATTGGAAGCCTTGATCCCACATCTTTAAATCCAATAGTTTGAATAAGTGTTGCGACACCGGCTATAAATAGTGCCATCTGAATTAAAAATATTTTTTCTTCTGGACTTTGTCCAAAGACACCAGCAACAATAATAGGAACGGTAATGTTACCAGCAAACATAGCTAGAACATGTTGAATTCCTAAAGGGATTGCTTGGTTTAAAGGAAGCGACTGATCGCTTCGAGACTTTCCACTCATAATTTACCTCCTAAATTGATTAATAAGATTTTACTCCACTTATTTAATATTTCAATATTTAGAAAATACAATAAAACCCAACCAAAACTGCTATTATTAAGTTTATTTCAACTTTTAGTAGAATAATAAAATAAGTTAAATTAGATGATTATGAATCAAATTCTATTTTTATTTGAAGATGTAAATAATCGAGGCCAATAACAAAGTTGCAAAAATTGATCCCATTAAAATAAAAATATTATTTATATTTCTTCCTCTTAAATTAAAATAATGTCTTGCAAAAATAAGTATAATCGCGATTGTACATAAAATTAACCAATTATATTTATTGTAAACAATCAAACCTGCGTGACCTGATAGCATAATAAACAAAACAATATAAGTAGAGTAGTTATTATGAATAGATCTTTGCTTTGCAGCTAACGACAGGCTGTCATCAAATTTTTGATTATTTAAACTACTTTCAATAATTTTATTTTGATTAGGAATGATGATTGTAAATACATTTCCAAACATATTAGTTCCTAAAATTAGTCCTACGCTGAGAAAAGCAAAACGAGCATTAAAAATCTGAGTTAATCCATAGGAGGTTGTCACTAACAAAACAAAAGCAATCGACAAAAATAATTTTGTATTATGTATGACAGAAGATTTGCATAACAAATCATAAATAATCCAATACAGGAATAAAAAAGCGACTGATATAATAATTGCAGTATGAGGCGCGATATCTAAAACTTTTTTATTCACCATTAAAATTCCTGCGTTATAATAATAAGTAACGCATAATAAAAGTACTCCGGTTACAAAAGTTAAATAACTTTGCCATTTGAAAATAACTAAACTCTTAAGATATTCTGTGGGTGGTGAAGTTTTTAATCTACTTAACTTATAAAAATATCCAGAATGCATAAGATATCCTTCTTTATCAACTGAACTATCCGTATTCATAGATGCGTTTTGATTCAATTTATTATCTAAATAAACAAACAAAAAACTATTTCCTACCCAAAGAATGGCAAAAATGACATGCATCCACCTCAAAATAAACTCAAGCCATCTCAAAGCGTAAGGTATTAAATCCATAACAATTATTTAACTTCCTCGGTACGTTGAATAACTCCAAGGAGTGACCAACAAAGGAATATGGTAATGTTCTTTACTATTATTTACCCCAAATTTGATACTTACATCTTGTAAAAAAGGAATTTCGCTAGGTTGGATAAATTCTTTAAAATAATCTGCTACAAAAAAAACTAACTCATAATAACCTGTCAAAAACATATCACCTTCTACTAGCGGACGATCAGATCTGCCATCACTATTCAGAGTAATACTAGTAATTTTTTTTTTTTCATTTTGATCATGATAATAATACAAGTCTATTTTTATTCCTTTACCTGGCTTACCTGAATAATTATCTAGAACGTGAGTGGTTAATTTAGTCATTAAATATCTTTATACTACTCTACTATATAATTATAATAATAAAATAAACTAAGTATATGAAATCAGTAAAAAATATAAATATTCTAAAAAAATCTGAATTTGTTAGTTATTTTCAAAATATTTTTGAAAAAACTAAATGGATTGCAGATAAAATGTATACTAAAAAACCATTTAAAAATAAACAAACACTTTTTTATACCGCAATAGCTATTTTTAACAATGCAACCAAAAAGCGAGCATTAAAAATTTTACGAGCACATCCGGATCTTGCTGTTAAACAAAAACTAACCAAAGAGTCTACTAGAGAACAAAAAAATGCCAAATTAAACGAGTGTATTCTAAAAGAATTTAATGAATTTCAACACCTCAATAAGGAATATAAACAAAAATTTGGTTTTCCTTTTATCATTGCGGTCAAAGGAAAAACAAAAAAAATAATTTTAGATAGTTTTAAAAAAAGAGTTAACAACTCTATAAGTAAAGAGTTTATAACTGCAAAAAAACAAGTAGAAAAAATTGCAAACTTTCGATTAAAGGATTTAGTTAAATAACAGATTGGGGTCAACTTTTCGAAGATTTGTAATTATTTTTTTTTATACAGCAAACCTACAACACCGATAACTATCAAGCTTCCTGCAATCGCAACAAATGCTGCTGGAAAATCATGAAAATGATCTCCTGCATGTCCTGGATGTGCGTATACATTATTTTGCAGAGAAATTAACAAAATAGTTATGATTGATAAAAATTTAGTCATTTAGCCCTCCTTTTTTAATTAAAAATTTTATCACCGAATTTAAATTAGTTCCTTTTTTTAAATTTGTAAAAACATACGGTAATTTTTTTCTCATTTTTTTAGTATCTCTTTCCATAATCTTTAAACTTGCACCAACATATTTTGCCAGATCAATTTTATTTATGACTAGCAGGTCTGACTTGGTAATACCAGGACCACCTTTTCTTGGTATTTTTTCTCCTTCAGCTACATCAATGACATATATCATAATATCAGCTAATTCAGGACTAAAGGTTGCAGCTAAATTATCACCCCCTGACTCAATAAAAATTAAATCAAGATTTTTGAACTTATTGCACATTTTTTCAACAGCAATTAAGTTAATAGATGCATCTTCTCTTACAGCTGTATGTGGACACCCACCAGTCTCGACTCCTAAAATTCTCTCTTTCGGAAGCGCTCCTGATTTTATTAAAAAATTAGCATCTTCTTTAGTATAAATATCATTAGTAATTACCGCGATATTAAAGTGATCTCTCATTTGTTTGCACAAACAATCCAGTAAAGCTGTTTTGCCAGAGCCAACGGGACCACCTATTCCTACGCGCAAAGGGTTATTTTTCATGATTGATAGATCCTAGTATACATTTGTTCATGTTTAAAGCTTGCAATATCTGCGTACAAACTAAATGTAGATAGATTATGCAAACTCCATCGTTTCATTAAAGAAATTTTTTTTTCAAATTTTAAAAATATTTTTTTCAAAATAATCTGTCCCTCTTCTTGTCCTGCTGGCTTTATCTTTACATAATTGGAAACTAGATTATTTAACGTTGCGTAAACAAACCCTTTTAACGTTTCCTCATGATTTTGTTTTAGTATTTTTGAAAACAAAGCATACATAATACAATAAGGTTTCTCATGATTCTTTAAGAAGGAAGTAATATTTTTCAAGTTATAAATTTTATTAGTAATTTTATAAAAAGAACTTCCAGTATTTAGACTCTCTGTGATTAATTCTTCAGAGCAGTTTAAAGAAAGATATAAATCAAGTAATTTTATAATTTTAATTTTATTGGTAGATTTCATTTTGTATATTTGATTTATAAAAATTATGTCCTGCTTAAAATGACTATAAAAAAATAAATAATCTATATGGTTTTCTAAGGTTTCTTTATTAACAATAATATTATTTTCTATTAAATATTCTAATCCATGACTATAAACAAAACTTCCTACAGGGTAGTTAGAATTAACTGTATTTAAAGAATAAAAGATAGATTTTTTTTTAATGTTTATGGTCATAGGCGCCTCCAAGTGGCTCAAAAATTTTATTAATTTTATTAACTTGATAACCTAACTTAATTAACATTTTCCAAATAACCGGATCAAATAAAATACATATACTTTTTTTTCCAACCTCCGCAGCTATATGTCTGTTTCCAATATGCCAAGCTACCTCACAACCTTTTACGGGGTTATTGATATTAATTTCAATAATCTTTTCTTTTTGGGCAATTACTTGAATGGCTTTATCATCATTGGTTATAAGATAGGAGTTGTGAGATAAATATACTGCAGTTTTAAAATTAATAAAAATTTTATTTTTTTTAGAGTTTAAAACTTTTTTTCTTAAATAACGGTCTTGATATTTTAATACTATTTGATCAATTATGCTAAGTTTACAATTTTCTTTTAAATAAGACTCTACATGTATCATTTTTAATAAAGAAAATATCTTTGCGCCATTGGGAGTTCTTTTGCAGGCTCACAAGTTAATATTTTACCGTCTGCTCTCACTTCATATGTTTCCGGATTTACTTCAATTTTTGGAAGATAATTATTTAAAATCATATTTTTCTTACTTAACTTCCTGATATTTCTTACCGGTAAGCAAATTTTATTAAGCTTAAATTTTCTTTTAATATTTTGATCCATTGATAATTGACTAACAAATAAAAATGAGTTGTGAGCAGGTGACTGACCTAAAGAACCAAACATAGGTCTAAACATATTAGGCTCTGGGGTTGGTATAGATGCATTAGGATCTCCCATAACACTAGCAACTATAGATCCGTTTTTTAAAATCAAATCTGGCTTTACTCCAAAAAAATCAGGAGACCATACACAAAGATCAGCTATTTTACCTTTATGAATAGACCCTACATAATCATCAATTCCATGACTAATAGCAGGATTAATAGTGTATTTTGCAAGATATCTTTTTACTCTAAAATTATCATTATCACCCTTTTCTTCTTTATGTTTACCGAACTGTAACTTCATCTTTGCTGCTGTTTGCCAGGTCCTAATAATAACCTCTCCTACTCTACCCATTGCCTGTGAGTCGGATGCAATCATAGAAAAAGCTCCCATGTCGTGAAGAATATCTTCCGCAGCTATGGTCTCTTTTCGAATTCTACTTTCTGCAAAAGCTATATCTTCTGGAATTTTAGGATCTAAATGATGACAAACCATTAGCATATCCAAATGTTCGTCAATAGTATTGATAGTAAATGGTCGAGTAGGATTAGTTGACGATGGTAAAATATTTTTATAGCCACAGACTTTTATAATATCGGGGGCATGACCGCCTCCTGCACCCTCCGTATGATAAGCATGAATAACTCTATCCGAAATAGCACTAATAGTATTTTCAACAAATCCAGACTCATTCAATGTATCTGTATGTATTGCTACCTGAACATCATACTTATCTGCAATTTTTAAACAGGTATCAATTGCAGATGGAGTGGTTCCCCAATCTTCATGTAATTTTAAACCACAAGCTCCTGCCGCTATTTGTTCTTGCAATGGCTTCATCTTGGATGCATTTCCCTTTCCAAGAAAACCCAGATTCATAGGAAAATTTTCTGAAGATTGTAACATTTGTTCTAAATGCCAAGGACCTGGGGTGCAAGTAGTTGCATTGGTTCCTGTTGCCGGCCCTGTACCTCCACCAATCATCGTAGTTACTCCTGAATAAAGAGCTTCCTCTATTTGTTGCGGGCAAATAAAATGGATATGCGCATCAATCCCTCCAGTGGTAACAATTTTTTTTTCTCCAGCAATTACTTCTGTACCAGGACCAATAATAATATTAACATTATTTTGAATATCAGGATTACCTGCTTTTCCTATAGCAAATATTTTCCCAGATTTAATTCCGATGTCGGCCTTGATAATTTTATCATAATCCAGAATAATACAATTAGTAATGACTGTATCTACGGCACCCTCTGACCTTGATACTTGGCTTTGACCCATGCCATCCCGAATAACTTTACCTCCACCAAATTTAACTTCATCTCCATAAGTGGTAAAATCTTTTTCAATCTCTATGATTAAATTGGTATCTGCCAACCTTACCTTGTCACCTGTAGTAGGACCAAACATTTCAGCATATGCTTTTCTACTAATTTTCATTTTTTTATTTTTCCATTAACTTTTGCATTAAAACCAAAAACTATTTTTTTTCCTAAAAAAGACGTTAGCTCTACATCTTTTTCTTGCCCAGGTTCAAATCGTACTGAACTTCCAGATGGAACATTTAGACGAAATCCTAAAGTCTTTTTTCTATCGAATGACAAATAACTATTTGTTTCTGAAAAATGGTAATGACTACCTACCTGGATTGGCCGATCTCCTGAATTTTTTACTCTAATAGTTAATTTTTTTCCTTTAAGATTTAGGTTTATTTCCTCTTTACTTAAAATAAATTCTCCTGGTTTCATTTAATCACCTAATGGGTTTGTGAATGGTTACCAATTTAGTTCCATCAGGAAACGTAGCTTCGACTTGAACTTCCTTAATCATTTCATTTACTCCCTCCATGACTTCACTTTTCTTTATTAAATTAGTACCTTCCGACATTAGTTGCGCAACAGTTTTTCCTTCTCTAGCACCTTCAACTACATAATCAGAAATAATAGCAACACATTCAGGATAGTTAAGCTTTAACTTTTTTTTTCTTCTACTTTTAGAAACTATTGCTGCAAGACTTATTAAAAGTTTATCTTTTTCTCTATTTGTTAATTTCATAACCTAAAAATACATATTTTTATTCAAATAGTCTTTCTTTTTTATTACTTTTTTTGCTAAATAATTGATTAAATCAAATAATTTTAGTTTAAGTTGAAGCGTATTATTATCAATAAACTTGCATATCAGTAATGAGCTAGATGGATAGCTATATCCATAAAAATTTTTATCTGGGAAGAATTTATTTATCGACAAATTTAAATTTTTTATATTCTTTTTATAAAAGATTATATTAGCAAAACTTTGTGGTTGACTTGCCAATAAATTAAACTTATAGAATTTTCCCATGTCATCTATAATACTTTGATCTGTATATGCTATTTTATTATTAACAAAAATTTTAGTTATATCTTCAAAAAATATCTTTTTAATTTTTTCTTTAAAAAATTCACGACCCATTACAAATTGCTCTACAAGCAAAAATGAAGATTCCTCATCTAAATGAATTAAGTTATTTTTTTTTAATTTGGATTGATTAAAAAAAATTAATTCTTGAGGCAAATAACTAAAGTGACTTTTTTCACTAATACAGAAATTATTATTAATTATTGAATAATTTTTATGAGAAAAATAAATTTTTTCTGCAGCTTGAGAAGTAAATTTAAAATGAGTCTGCTTAGATAATGTAATTTTATTTTTAAATTTATCATTTTCATGGATACCCCCTGCTTGATTAACTAAAATACAATTTAAAACTTTTGAGTCATGTTCTGTTGGAAAAAAAACTCTTGATAAACTAGATTGAAAGATTTTATTAACTCTTGGTATGGTATTACTAACACGAATATCAATTATGCCTTGCATTACTTGATGAGTTTGATTTCCTGATCAAAATAATATTCTACCAAATTCTTCCCTTTTCCATATCTTTCAATAATAAGGAACTGCATATTTTTAAGTGAAATTAGAGGATAGTGCCAAACTTTTTTAGAATAAATAATTCCTAATCCCTTTGGAACAATAAATGCTTTGATATCTTTTATATCTGGTCTTGATTTAGCCAAACTTACACAGCAAATAAATTGCTCATTTTCAAGTGGAATGAATGCTTGGCTACTTAAAGGATGCATCTCCAGCCTATCAATAGTTAGCGAAAATGTTCTTTTTTTAGCTTTGTAAATGTTAATTGAGGGAAAACCTTTGTTTTTGAATCGTCGTAAATCTACTAAATTTTCATATTTGGCAGCAAATCCATCGTTAATAATTTTTGCTTTTTTTTTGTTGGTTGAAATAATGGTTCCGAAAGGTTTGAAGTTTTTGTCATTAATTAAAGTAGGCTTAATAACAATCATTGATGCATGCCTAAAGTCTTAATCCTAGAAACACCTCCATCTGGATAAATATTTAATTTCAAATAATTAACCTGGACTTTTGTTTTTACTATAAATTTGTGAACTTTGTGGGCCTTCAGTTGACTTTTATCAATTAAATTTTTCCAATTTTTAGAATTTAAAAGTATTTTATGAATAGCAGAATCTTTGCCAATACATTTAATGCCCTGCAATGAAAATTGAGCAGGATAATTTCCTTTAAAATGATGTGTTGAAATTTCAAATTGTTTTACAGAACCATTTAAACATTTGATCATCACCCAGTCATAACCAGATCCTCTACGTCTTCGTGTCTCCCAGCCATCTCCCATATTTTTTGCTTTTCCTTTAGCTAATATATTTTCTGATTGACCAAAGTGTTCATTATTACAAGCAAAAATAGAAGCTCCATTTTCTAAAGATGATAAATTAATCATTTTATTTTTGCTTATGTTTAATAAGCTTGTATCAATTTCACCATAAATTCTTAATCTTGCTACCCCTCCATCTGGAAAAATATTCAATTTAACAAATTTAAAAGTAGTATTATTATTGATAGTAAAAAAATGCTTTGAAGTAGGTTTTGCTTTTGAAGGTTTAATCAAAGTGACCCACTTGGCTTTTTTATAATCAGCATCTGACGTAGCCAATAACGAAAATTGATCTGGTTGGTTTCCCGAGAAATGAGCCGTATCAACTAATACTTTTCTTATTTTTCCTGCTCTACCTAATTTTAATATCAAATGATCATTTCCTTGAGTTCTTTTTCTACGGCTCTCCCATCCATCCATCCATTTTCCATTATTATCAAATTTATTTGCAATAAAAACTGGATCATTAGGACTAATAATTCTAGAAGCTTTTGCAAAAAAATCATCTGTACAATAAACAATTTTTGAACCAAGTCTGGGTTGAGCTAAGTCTACAACACTATTTTTAAATATAATTTTTTCTTTTTTCATTTAAGATGAATAATGTCTAATCCAGTGTTTGGCAATATCGATACGTTTACAAATCCAAATATCCTTAAACTTTTTTACGTATTTAATAAAATTTTCTAATGCTACTATTCTTCCCGGCCTGCCAATAATTCTACAATGCAACCCGACCGACATTATTTTAGGAAATTCATTCCCTTCTTTATATAAAGAATCAAAGCTATCCTTGAGGTACTCAAAGAAATCGGATGATTTTACAAAACCTTCTTCTGTAACAAATTTCCCATCATTATTATCAAAAGTATAAGGAATTATTAAAATTTTATTTTTATTTTGATAATGCCAATATGGAATATCATCAGCATAACTATCACTCGAATAAAGAAATCCTTTTTCTTGCATGAGTAAATTTAGAGTATTGGGGCTACATCTTCCTGTGTACCAACCCAGTGGTCTTTTTCCAAAAATTTTTTTCAAAATTTGAATAGCTTGTAACATGTGCCTTTGCTTTATTTTTTTTGCTACATGCTGATAGTCGATCCACTTTAGACCGTGACAAGCAATTTCAATACTATCTTTTTTTAATGCATCACAAACATCGGGATTTTGTTGAAGTGCATTGGCTACTGCATAAACTGTAAAAGGTATTTTATTTCTTTGAAATAAATCATAGATTCTCCAAAACCCTCTTCTAGATCCATATTCATAGATACTTTCCATGTTCATATGCCTTCCTTTTATTGGGGTAAGATTAATAAGTTCTGAATTTAATACCTCTGAATAAGTATCTCCATTTAGCACGCAACTCTCTGCTCCCTCCTCATAATTTAAAACGAACTGCAATGCTAACTTTGCATTATTTGGCCATTTGACTTTCGGTTGGTTCTTACCATAACCGATTAAATCTCGTTTTTGATTATTTTTCATATTTTAATTCTAGAGAGATACAATGAACACTCTAAACCATCAATAAAATTTAAACTAGATTTTTTTGTAATTGCTCTTTAAAATTAGTCAGTCCAGTTGAGCCTAAAATAACATTTTGAATATTCAATTTTTTTATTAATTGAGAAATACTTTTCTTAAGATGAGTAAAAAAATTTTTATCATGAATATTAATAATATCTAAATTTAATGAATATACTTTTATATTATTAGCTTTATATTTTTTTAGTAATTTTTTAATAACTGGTACAGAATTTTTGTTTATAGTTAAAATGGCACTTTTGCCTTGAATAAGCTCACAATACAGCAGAGATGATTTACACAGAGAAAAAACTGGTTTATTTACAATTGATTGAATTTCCTCAAGACCAATATCGTCAAAGCAGCATAAAATATAATTATCAAATTTTTTATTTTCTTTTTTATTAAAAAATTTAATCATTTCAGATTTGGCCGATAATCCATCTTTTACTCCTTGTATAGACAAAGGAGCATTTTTTAAAAATTTAAAAACAAAATGATCATTAGAC
>JABMNQ010000179.1 GCA_013204495.1 Candidatus Pelagibacter sp. | reverse complement strand
TCTTTGGTTAGAGTGTTAACAGTTTTTAGAACCTTGGGTTTAATTTCAGTTTCCATTGCAGCAAGAGTAGGATTAAATTCATCATCATCGCTATCTTCATTTTTATCTGTCTCACCTGAATTTCTTTGTTTAGCACTAGGACCTGTATTTTCGTCCTCCATATAATTGGTATCAATATCAATAATTTCTCTAACTAAAATTTCATCTTTCTGAAGTTTTTCATCCCATTCAACAAATTGTTGAGCGGTGATTGGACTTTGGGCTAATGCAATAAGCATTACATCTTTTCCAGCTTCTATTCTTTTTGCAATTGCGATTTCACCTTCGCGAGATAAAAGCTCTACTCCACCCATCTCCCTTAAATACATTCTTATTGGGTCATCACTCTTTTCAATAGTTTTACCTCCTTCTTTAGAGGAGTTTTCTTTTTTTCTTAAAACTTTAAAATCGGATTTTTTTTCTACAAGTGCAACATTCTCATCAAGGATATGCATGAAAGCTTGTTCTAAATTTTCATCGGAAAGATTTCTTTTGCCTAAGGATTTATTTAACTCCTCAAAAGTTACAAATCCTCTATGGGTTCCACGCCCCATAAGTCTAGCAAATGATTTTGTAATTATTCTTTCCACAATAGTATATTTGAGATGACTTATATAAGCGCAATTTGAGAAAAATCCACGTATTTTTTGAAGGATTTAATTGATATTTTTTTGTTTTTTTAGCTCTCTTATTTCATTGAAAGTGCTTTCACTTAAATCCTTAGAAAATTTTGATTCAAGCTCTTCAATTCTAAACTCTAAATCGTAGTTTTTAAGGTCTCTAGAGACTTCCTCTAATAATTCAAACATTTTTTCTTGATTATTTTGATGGCTATTCAAAATATGCTTAATAGAAGCAAATTTAAAAATTTTTTCAATTAATTGAGGGTCAATAGGAATTTCTTGAAGGGTAAGTTTCTCTCCACTTTTTAGTTTTGTTAAAAGAGTTTCGTAAATTAATTTATTTTCACCACTGAATAATTTTATTTTTTCAATTAAATGAATATTTTCTTGAAATACATCCAGATTGTTCATTATTAAATAAAGCAAGGAAAATTCTTTAAGCTCTACCCCACTTAATGATTTACTATCATTAAAGTGTTTCTGTGTGGACTGTAATGATTTAATTTTCTTAGTATAAAATTGTTTTTTGCCGACATTACTATGCGGTGTTAGAGATGAGATTTTTTCTAAAAAAAACTCAAGTACATATTTTTTTATAAAGTCATCTTTTATAGTCCCAGCAATAGCTCTTAATTTTTTTTCAAATATAGCCATTGATGAAGGGTTATTCTCAGTTTGTTGCTTGTAGTGATTAAATATAAATTGATGAATGGAAATTTTTGCTTGCTTGGTAAAATCTATAAAATTAGCTTTACCGTTTTTATTTGCATAACTATCCGGGTCTTCGCCGTCTGGTAAAAAAAGAAATGAAATTTGTTTTTCAGGTTGTAGTTCTTTTATTGAATTTTCAGCCGCTCTAAGTGCTGCTTTATAGCCACTCTCGTCTCCATCAAAGCAAATGATTATGTCATCAAAGAATTGGTTTAGAATTAAAATTTGTCTATCTGTTAAAGAGGTTCCTAGATTTGCCACAACATTCTCTATTCCATTTTTGCTTAATCCAACAACATCCATATAGCCTTCTACAAGGTATACGTGATCAATTTTGTTAGATAATTTCCTAGCTAAGTCTAAATTGTATAAGTTAGAACCCTTTTTAAAAAAAGGCGTCTCTGGAGAATTTATATATTTTGCCGAATAGCTATTTTCTTGGATGGTTCTACCACCTAATCCAATAGGTTGACCTGAAATATTATTAATTGGAAATATAATTCTGTCTCTAAATCTTTCTACATAGGTATTTTTTTTTTCATCTAAATAAAAAAGACCACTTTCAACCAAAACTTTTTCACTAAACTCATCTTTTAATTTTTCATAAAAGTTAGAGTTTCTTTCAACAAATCCTATTTTAAAATTTTTAACTTCAATTTTACCAAGGTTTCTTTTTTTTAAATAATCTCTCGCAATAGTTAAATTTTCATTTTTTAAAATTTCATCATGATGGAATTGAACATATTGATTGTAAATTGAACAATACTCTTGCCAATTTTTTTCTCTTTCCTCGTCTTGCTTTGAAAAGGTATAGGGCCTCATTCCAGCCAGATTGGCTAAAGATTTTACGGCCTCACCAAATTTAAAATTTTGTGTTTTCATTACAAAATCAAAAATATTTCCATGCTCTGATGTTGCAAAACAATGATAAAATTCCTTTTCATCATTAACCGTAAAAGATGGTGTTTTTTCTGTCTTAAATGGTGATAGACCAACAAATTCTTTGCCTCTTTTCTTTAAGCTAACAGATTTTGATACAACTGTTGAAACTTTTAAACGCGTTCTAATTTCGTCTAAATACTCTTTGGGATATTTCATTATTTATTTAATAGTTCTTTAAGTAATGGTCCTGCTTTCGCAAAGTCTAAATTATCAGGATACAATTTTTTAAGCTCTCCCATTACTTTGCCCATATCTTTAATAGATACTGCACCTAATTTGTTTATTGTATCAACGCATATTTTTTTAGTTTCTTCTTCATTTAGTTGCTGCGGTAAAAAACCAGATATAAGATCAAATTCATTTTGCTCAACTTCTAACAAATCTTTTCTGTCATTTTTTTTATAGATTTCCATTGATTCGATTCTTTGCTTAATCATTTTCTTTAAAAGCCTCTTAATATCCTCGTCATCTGTTTCTTTTTTATCAGCACCAGACCGATTGATAATATCCAAGTCTTTAATTGAAGATAAAATTAACCTGTAGGTTGAGATTTCTATCTTATTTTTTAATTTTAAAGAATTTTTATAGTTAGTTTCTATTTTTTCTTTCAATGTCATAATATTTTTTAATCTACCGCAAAGTTAAAATTGTTCAAAAGAAAAATTGTTTTTTTGGAATTATATAATACATCTCTGTTGCGATAATTAGGGTTTTATTGTATTAACCTTTAACTCATGAGTTGTAATTGATCAAAAAAGCAAAAAAAATTAGTTCACACAAAATCTCACAGATTCATACTGGCATTTTAGTTCTTGAAAACAAAACAATCTTTAAAGGAGTTGGGATTGGGTATCAAGGAACCGCTACAGGTGAGGTATGTTTCAATACATCGCTAACGGGGTATCAAGAAATTATTTCTGATCCATCTTATGCGGGGCAAATAATTAATTTTACATTTCCACACATCGGTAATGTTGGAACTAATAATGAGGATTTAGAATCTGATAAAGTTTGGACGAAAGGTGTAATTTTTAACTCTGAGATAACAAATCCTTCTAATTATAGATCTTTTGTTCACTTGGATTTGTGGTTAAAAAAAAATAAAATTGTTGGGATTACTGGTTTAGATACTAGAAGTCTAACTAATTTTATTAGAGATAAAGGCGCTCCCAAGGGAACAATTTCTTTTTCTAAAAAAAGCAATTTTAATATTAGTAAATTAA
This sequence comes from Candidatus Pelagibacter sp., assembly GCA_013204495.1. Classification (GTDB taxonomy): domain Bacteria; phylum Pseudomonadota; class Alphaproteobacteria; order Pelagibacterales; family Pelagibacteraceae; genus Pelagibacter. Next base: position 2,533 of record JABMNQ010000179.1, on the reverse strand, counting down.
CAAACATTACAAATAAATGGAGTGGATTAAATAATCTAGATTTAGCAGAGCAAGTTACTACTAAAAAAAATTATGTTTGGTCAGGTTTTAAAACTTGGAAAAAAGAAACTGGCTACTTAAAAAATAAAAAAAATTCATTGCATGTTGTGGCAATTGATTATGGAATTAAAAAAAATATCCTGAGGTATTTTTCAGATCTTAACTGCAAAGTAACAGTAGTCTCATGTAAAACTACTGCAAAAGATATCCTTAAATTAAAGCCAAATGGTATTTTTTTATCTAATGGTCCTGGTGACCCTGCTGCAACTGGAAAGTATGCAATTGGAATCATTAAAGAATTAATCAAAAATAATTTACCTATTTTTGGTATCTGTCTTGGTCATCAAATTCTTGCTCTAACGCTTGGTGCAAAAACAAAAAAAATGAAACTAGGTCATAGAGGTGCCAATCATCCAGTTAAAAATTTAATAAAAGATAATGTGGAAATTACCAGTCAAAACCATGGCTTTGAAATTGTAAGAGAAACTTTACCAAAAAATATTGAAGTAACTCATAAATCCCTATTTGATAATTGCATTGAAGGAATTAGATTAAAAAACAAACCAGTTTTTTCTGTTCAATATCACCCTGAATCAAATCCAGGGCCACAAGATAGTGTTTACTTATTTGAAGAATTTATTAACAACATAAAAAAAAATGCCAAAAAGAAAAGATCTTAAAACTATACTAGTCATTGGTGCTGGACCAATTATCATAGGTCAAGCCTGTGAGTTTGATTACTCAGGTACACAAGCTTGTAAGGCTCTTAAAGATGAGGGTTATAAAGTTATTTTAATTAACTCTAATCCTGCAACGATTATGACTGATCCAGGTGTTGCAGATAAAACTTATATTGAGCCTATAACTTTAGAGATATTGGAAAAAATTCTAAAAAAAGAAAAACCAGATGCAATTTTACCAACAATGGGTGGTCAAACTGCTTTGAATTTAGCAATGGAGGCTGAGAAAAAAGGGATTTTAAAAAAATATAAAATCGAACTTATCGGTGCAAATTCTAAAGCAATCTCAAATGCAGAGGACAGAAAAAAGTTTAGAAAAAATATGATAGATATTGGTTTAGACTTACCAAAATCTAGGGTGGTAAATCATATTAGAGATGCTGCAAAAGCCTTAAAGCAAATTGGACTTCCTGCAATAATTAGACCTGCATTTACTTTGGGTGGTTTGGGTGGTGGTATTGCTAAAACTGAAAAAGAATATCTTAAAATAGTTAAAGAAGGTTTACACGAATCTCCTGTTAGCCAAATTTTAATTGAAGAATGTCTTGAGGGTTGGAAAGAATTTGAAATGGAAGTTGTTAGAGATAAAAAAGACAACTGTATTATTATTTGCTCTATTGAAAACATTGACCCAATGGGAATTCACACTGGAGATTCAATTACAGTTGCACCAGCTCTAACACTTACAGATAAAGAATACCAAGTTATGAGAAATGCCTCAATTGCCTGTCTTAGAAAAATTGGAGTAGAAACCGGTGGTTCTAATGTTCAATTTGCAATCAATCCAAAAGATGGCAGAATGGTTATTATCGAAATGAACCCAAGGGTTTCTAGATCTTCTGCTCTTGCATCTAAAGCAACAGGATTTCCAATTGCAAAAGTTGCTGCAAAACTGGCTGTTGGCTATACTCTTGATGAATTAAAAAATGAAATCACCAAAACAACACCTGCTTCTTTTGAACCAAGTATTGATTATGTGGTAACAAAAATACCTAGATTTACCTTTGAAAAATTCTCTACTTCTGAGGCAATTCTTGGAACTTCAATGAAGTCAGTTGGTGAAGCGATGGCTATCGGTAGAAACTTCAAAGAGTCTCTGCAAAAAGCTCTAGTTTCCCTTGAAATTGGTTTTTCAGGCTTAGATAGAATTTTTCCACTTAATAAAAAAGAAATAGAAAAAGAATTGAAAAAAAATATTCCAAACAGAATATTATTAGTTGCTGAAGCATTTAGAAAAAAAATAAACATTAAAAGAATTCACCAACTTTGCAAAATAGATCCTTGGTTTTTAGAGCAAATAAAAGAAATTGTTGATACGGAAAATCAAATACAAAGAAAAGGTCTTCCTAAAGATTACAATGAATTTAATAGAATTAAATCAATGGGTTTTTCAGACAAAAAGCTATCTGAAATCACCAAAACATCTGAAGATCTTGTTAGAAAAAAAAGAACAGCTCTAAAAGTATTACCTGTTTATAAAAAAGTAGATACTTGTGCGGCTGAATTTAAATCTTTTACTCCTTATATGTATTCAACATATCAAAGAAACTATGCTTTAAATTCAGAATGTGAAGCAGACCCCTCTTCAAGAAAAAAAATTATAATTTTAGGGGGTGGACCAAATCGTATAGGCCAAGGTATTGAATTTGATTACTGTTGTTGCCAAGCAAGTTACGCACTTAAAGATAGTGGTTTTGAAACTATAATGATTAACTGTAATCCTGAAACAGTTTCTACAGACTACGATACAAGTG
>JABMNQ010000178.1 GCA_013204495.1 Candidatus Pelagibacter sp. | reverse complement strand
ACCTGCAATAGTTCTAAGTATAGTGGTTTTTCCAATCCCAGAAGGGCCCAATAAACAAACTATGTCACCCTGATTTTCAATTTTTAACGAAACATTATTAATTTTGCTTTGTGAACTTGCAGAGAATGTTACGTTATCAATTTCAAAAAAACTTTTTTTCATATTTCTATTCTTTAAGAGTATATCTAGATGTAATTAAAATAAAAAAACTTGCAATAACTATAAGTAGTAATGATGGTGCAGCTGCTGCTTCTAATAAATCTTGTGAAGCAAAAAGGTATGCCTTTGTGGCAAATGTTTCAAAATTAAAGGGTCTTAATATTAGTGTAATTGGTAATTCCTTAATAATTTCAATAGTTAATAAAATTGAAATAAGTAAAATTGAATTTTTTAGATAGGGAATATGAACATTCTTAAATGTTTTAAATTTCGAATATCCTAATAAATAAGCGCTCTCATCTATAGAATAATTAATTTTTTCATAGCCAGATTTAATCCCATTATTGGCTAGAGAATAAAATCTAATAAAATAAACTAAAACCAAACCTAAAATAGAACCAATAAAAAAGGGTTTGATAGATTTAATTTCAAAGTGATTAATAATTTGATTATCAAACCAAGAAATAAAAGTAATAAATGCCACTGCCAATATAATTCCTGGAATTGCATATCCTGATATTGAAAATATATTTAATATTTTTAAAAATTTACTTTTAGAAACTCGGTTTCCATAATTGGATATAAAAGCTAATGCGATTAATAAACAACTAGATAAAGACACTAAAAGTATTGTATTATAAAATAACTTACCCACATTTAGATTTGCTAAGTGTTGAGGGAAAATAATTGTCCAATACAGCATTTGTGACACAGGGAATAAAAAACTAATTAAAAAAATAATTAAACAAAAAGTGAAAGCAAAAAAAGATTTATAACCATTTAGTTTAATTAATGATTTAGATTTAAAGCCACCCTTTGATGATGTATGAAATTGTGCTTTTCTTCTAGAAATATTTTCCAAAATAAATAGCCCAAGAATAAAGATTAACAAATAAGATGAAAGTCTATTAGCTAAAGTTAAATCATCAAAAGATATCCAGGCGTTATAAATCCCCGTAGTTAATGTTGAGACACCAAAAAATGACACGGAACCAAAGTCTGATAAAGTTTCCATTGCAACTAATGATAATCCAGCGACTATTGCTGGTCTTGCAGAAGGAAGTATTATTTTAAAAAAAGATTTTTTCTTGGAAAAACCTAAATTTTTTCCAAGTTCTATTAAATTTTGAGATTGGTAATGAAATGAGGCCCTAGTTAGTACGTACACATACGCAAATAAAGAAAATGAAATAGCAATTATAGCACCTAAAATTCCGTCAAATTTTGGTATATGAGCGTTATAATTACCTTCCCCAAATAGATTGCTCAATATAGTAAAAGCAGTACCGTAATTTTCAAAAAAAGCATTTAATGAGTAAGCGTAAATATATCCAGGTACCGCAAATGATAAGATTAAAGACCATTTAAAAAAATTAACGCCAGGAAAAGTATAAAATGACACGACGTAAGCACATCCTACACCGATGATAAATGTTAAAAATAATACACCCAATAAGAGAAATATAGAATTATAGATATAATCAGTTAAAAAAGTGTTTTTTAAAATTGTGTAATAATCACCCGTAGACTCAAAAAAACTTCCAAGAACAGTAATAATAGGTATAGCAACCATTATTGATATTAACAATGAGCTGATGTACCAAAAATTAAATTTTTTTCCCATATTCTTTATAAAATAATTGTTAATTTTTTTTAGTATTACAAGTCAACAAAATAGTATTTTTATTTCCATTTAGCGTTCAACATGATCTCTAATGCATCGCTTTGATATTGACCATAACTTGCGACATCAGTTGTTAAATCTTGTTTGAATTTAGTGCCCATTTTTTTTAATAATTCATGAGGCTCAACACCTTCTATCATTGGGTATTCATAAGTGTTATTAACTAAGTGTTGTTGGGCTTCTTTAGTTAATAAAAACTCTATTAGTTTAATGGCACTACCCTTATTAGGAGCATATTTTAGTATTCCACCACCACTAATATTCATGTGTGTTCCTCTATTATTTTGATTTGGAAAAAATGGTAAAACTTTTTTTGCAGCTATTTGTTGTTCCAAACCTTTATTACCTGAAAGCATTAACGCATAATAATATGTATTTGCTATAGCAATATCTGCTTCACCTGCAGCAACTGCCAGAATTTGTGCTCTATCATTTCCTTTGGGGTCTCTTGCCATATTTTTAACAATACTCTTAGCCCATTCACCTGTTGTTTCTTTTCCATTATTAAAAATTAAAGAGGCAATTAATGATTGATTATAAATATTATTAGATTGTCTAATAACTATTCTTCCCTTCCATTTTGGATTTGCCAAATCTTCATAATTAAGATTTTTCAGATCATCATTTACAACTCTTTCTGGTGAATAAAAAAGTATTCTTGCTCTTTTAGTTATACCTACCCAATTTTTATTTCTAAAATTTGAAGGTACTAATTTTTCGATTGTTGGTGACATTGAGTTTTGAAACATTCCTTTTGAATCAAAAATTGCAATGTTTCCAGCATCTGAGGTTATATAAAGATCTGCTTTGGAGTTTGTACCTTCTTCTATAATTCTTTTTTGTAAAGCCTCATCTTTTCCCGAAATAACATTTACTTTAATTCCAGTTTGATTTGTAAATTTTTTGTACAATTCAATGTCAGATTCGTAATGTCTTGAACTAAAAACATTTACTTCGTTTGCAATAGCAAAGTTGTTTAATAATATTGACGTTAAAATTATGACTATTATTTTTTTCATTATATCTTATTTATCGCTACTTATTATCTAATTGCGAATGATTATCAATCGCAATTGTGACGCATTTTATATGGGAAATAAGGGGTATTTTGGTAAAATTACTAAATAAGTGCTTTAATTCAAATAAACTTAATTATGCTTTCCAGTCGCCAATTTTACTAAATAAAAAATTTCTAAATGCAGTAATTCTTGCTGTATTTTTGAGTGATTGTGGGTAAACAAAATGTGCTTCTGTAATTGGCCCCTCAGAGTCTGGCAAGACTTTTATAACATTATTAGAATTACTAACTAAATATTCTGGTAAAGCTGCGAGCCCAACTCCTGTTTCAACTGCAAGCAGTAAACCCATAACACTATTTACTTTCATTATAGATTTTCTTTTTTTACCATCTTTAAAACCAAGTTTTAAAGCCCAGTCCGGATTGTATACGGGCGAAGGAGCTCCTTTTCCAAAAGAAATAAATCTATGTTTATTTAAATCGTTAATAGTTTTAGGTGTGCCATACTTTTCTAAATATTTATGAGAACCATAAATATAATATTTAATATCAACTAATTTTTTTTGTATATAGTTGAGCTGTTTTGGTCTTCTCATAAAAATTCCAATGTCGGCCTGTCTTGTACTTAGGTCCAATTCTTTATCGTCAAAAATTAACTCAATTTCAATTTCAGGATTTAAAGTCATGAATTCTTGAATTCTAGGTGTTAACCAGTGCGTTCCGAAACTTCTAACTGTAGTGATTGTTAATTTACCTGTTGGTTTGTTTTTTTGATCTCCTAATGATGTTTCAACTTCTTTTAATTTGCTTATAACCTCATGTGCTGTTTTAAAAACATACTCGCCATGTTCAGTTAGAGTGAGTCCTCTAGCATGTCTTTCAAATAGTTGGACCTTTAAATCATTTTCTAAAGATTGAATTTGTCTACTAATTGCTGATTGACTTAAATTTAGATTAATTGTTGCATTGGTAAAACTACCCGCTTCTGCAACTGCATGAAATATTTTTAATTTATCCCAATCCATTATTTATTTACATCTACGATGTATCTTCCTGATGTTTCACCTTTTAACATTTTTGGATACACTTCTATTAATTCTTCTAAACTAATAACTTTAACTGATTGTTCTAACATCTCAAAATCAATTATATTTTTAACTTCACTCCACACAAATTCTCTTCTTTTAATGGAAGCCGTAACAGAATTAATTCCCCAAAGTTTCACACCTCTGATAATAAAAGGCATAACCGTTGTGTTTAATTTATAATCTGATGCATTTCCACATGCAGCAACTATTCCATTGTCTCTAGTTTGCGATAATGCGCTGGCAAGAATTTTTCCACCAACTGTATCAACTACACCATCCCATAGACCTTTATCTAATGGTCTAGCATCCTTGTCTAAATCAGCTTTATTTATTATGTTTTTTGCACCTAATGATTTTAGGTAATTTTCATTTTCAACTTTTCCCGTAACAGCCGTTACATCATAACCAAATTTATTTAAAATCATCACCGCTATACTTCCAACACCACCAGAAGCGCCAGTCACCAAAACATCTTTAACTTTTTCACCTAATAAAAGTTCTTCTCTTGCTTTTATTGCAAAAGAACAGAATAAGGCTGTTAATCCCGCAGTACCTAAGATCATAGCTTGCTTAGATGTAATGTCTTTTGGTTTTTTAACTAAATAATCTCCATTAACTTTTGCAAATTGTGAGTAACCACCAAAATAAATCTCTCCCACTCTCCATCCTGTAAGAATAACCTCATCTCCTTTTGCAAATTTAGAATTATCACTTTCTAAAACAGTTCCTGAAAAATCAATACCTGGAATATGGGGAAATTCTTTTACTAATTTGGCTCCATTATTTAAAATAAGAGCATCTTTATAATTTAAGTCTGAATAATCTATCTTAACCAAAACATCACCGTGCTTTAAAAAAGATTTATCTATCGATTTTACTTCTCTAGTAAAATTTTCACCTTCTTGGTTAACCACTAATGCTTTAAAATTATCCGACATGACTTTTCCTCCTTAGGAATTTTACTTACTAATAAATCTTAAGTATCTGTTTTGAATGCTTAAATCTTCTTTGAATTGTCCTAAGAAGTAATTTGTAACCGTTGTTGCAGTTTCTTTTTTAATACCTCTCATCGTCATACATTGGTGTGCTGCATCAATCGTAACCGCAACTCCTTTTGCATCTAATGAAGTCATTAAAGCTTGAGCAACTTGCATTGTTAGTCTTTCTTGTGTCTGTAATCTTTTTGAAAAAACTTCTACTACTCTTGCAAGTTTACTTAAACCTACAACTCTTTTATTTGGAATGTAGGCAACATGTGCTGTGCCAACTATGGGTGCCATATGATGTTCACAATGACTTGAAACTGAAATATTTTTTTCAACCACCATGTCATCATAACCTTCAACATCGCCAAAAGTTTTCTCTAAAATTTTATTTGCATCTTCAGTGTATCCACCAAAATATTCTTTGTATGCCTTAACAACTCTTTTTGGAGTTTCTAATAACCCCTCTCGACTAGGGTCTTCACCTATCCAAGTTAAAATAGTTTTAAATGCCTCTTCAGCTTCTTTGTCAGAAACTTTGTTAGCGTCTAAAATTTTATTATCTGTCTCTTTAACTAATTTCATAAGGCAAGTTTATACAGTAAATCATCGTTTTTAAAATATTTAATATATTGTTCAATATGCTACATAATCACCTAGATATGTTTAAAAAAAGAGAAAATATAGCCGAAATTGAAGAGGGTGAATTCCTATCTCCAAAGTTCGATAACGATGGGTTAATTCCCGTTATTACTATGTGTTCAAAAACTAGAGACATTCTTATGCACGGTTATATGAATGTTGAAGCTTTTAAAAAGACTATTGAGACAAAAGAGGCTCATTATTTTAGTAGATCTAGACAGCAAATTTGGCACAAAGGAAAAACAAGTGGATACACACAAAAAGTAACAGAAATTAGAATTGATGATGACCAAGACTCTATTTGGTTAAGTGTTGATATTGGAGATGGATCAAGCTGTCATGTTGGTTATAGATCGTGTTTTTATAGATCTATTCCATTAGGACCAATTGAAAACGGTAGAGAAATTAAAATGAAATTTGAAGAGAAAGAAAAATCTTTTGATCCAGAGGTTGTCTACAAAGGTCAGCCCAATCCAACAAAAATTTAAATGACTGATAAACAAAAAAATGTTCTAGGTGAAGATCTAGAAGAATGCTCAAACGACCCTTTAACAGGATGGCATAGAGATGGTTGTTGTAGTACTGACGAAAATGATCACGGCGTTCATACGGTTTGTTCAAAAGTTACAACAGAATTTTTAGAATGGGCTAAAGAGGCTGGTAATGATTTAATCACACCCCACCCTGAGTTTGGTTTTCCAGGATTAAAAGATGGAGATGGCTGGTGTGTCTGCGCAAGTTGGTATGCAAAAGCTGTTGAGGCTGAAAAAGCATGCCCCGTTTATATAAAAAGAACACATGAAAAAACTTTAAAGTTTGTATCAATGGAAGCTTTAAAAAAACACGCAATCGACCTTTCTTAAAAAAAATATCCTATCATCTCTTAAAAATCTGCTATGGTTATAAATGGAAATTGTAACTAAAATTGCACCAATTGCATTAGCATTAATGATGCTTGGACTTGGAACAAGCCTAACCATCAATGATTTTACAAGAGTAATTAAAAATCCAAAAGATTTTCTTGTTGGTTTAATTTGCCAATTAATTTTACTACCGGTAATAGCATTTGTTTTAATTAAATTATTAAATACACCAGCTGAATTAGCTGTGGGCGTTATGATAATTGCAGCAGCACCAGGTGGTGTTACATCGAATATATATACAAAATTTGCAAATGGTGATGTTGCTTTATCCATTTCTTTAACAGCAATTATTAGTTTGATTAGTATTATTACAGTTCCACTTATAGTTTTTAAATCAGCAGAAATTTTAGAAGTTTCATTTATGTCAAAAAATATTTCAATGATTGGAATATCTATAAAAATGTTTTTTGTCGTAACTGTCCCTGTAATTATAGGAATGGTTATAAGAAGGTTTTTTAATGACTATATAGTTTTAAAAAGCAGTTTAATCACTAAGATTTCCGTTATTTTGTTTGCCCTTGTTTTATTTGCAGTTTACGCTTCTGAATGGGATAAAATAATTCCCTTCATAATTTCAGCAGGATTGATCACAACAATTTTAAACATTACCATGATGTTTGT
>JABMNQ010000177.1 GCA_013204495.1 Candidatus Pelagibacter sp. | reverse complement strand
TTCAAGAATATTTAAAACAATTTTTTTATTAGATTTTTTAGCTGGATTAAAAATTGCTTTAAGAGAAGTTTTTAAACCCAAAAAAACAATTAACTATCCCTTTGAAAAAGGAAAAATTAGCCCACGTTTTAGAGGTGAACTTGCCTTACGTAGATATCCAAACGGTGAAGAAAGATGTATTGCTTGTAAATTGTGTGAAGCCGTCTGTCCAGCTCAAGCTATCACCATTGAATCTTCTGAGAGAGAAGATGGTAGTAGAAAAACTACTAGATACGATATTGATATGATGAAGTGCATTTATTGTGGACTTTGTGAGGAATCTTGCCCTGTAGACGCTATCGTTCTAGGACCAAATTTTGAGTTTGCAACAGAAACAAGAGAAGAACTTTATTATAATAAAGAAAAATTATTAGATAACGGAGATAGATGGGAAAATATTTTAGCAGCAAATATTAAGGCTGATAGCCCCCATAGATAATTATGTTAGCACACGCAATTTTTTTTTATTTATTTGCACTAATAGCAATAGTTTCAGCGGTCATGGTTACCGTTTCCAAAAATACAGTACACTCAGTTTTTTTTCTAATTTTAGATTTTATAAGCATTTCATGTCTATTCATAATGATAGGTGCAGAGTTTTTAGGTATGATTATGTTGATTGTTTACGTAGGTGCGGTCGCTGTTCTGTTTTTATTTGTTGTCATGATGCTTAATGTTGCACAACAAAAAAATCAGTGGTTTGCTGCCAAAGAAAGTTCAAAACATATTCCAATTGGTTTAATTGTTAGTGTCATTATATTTTTCGAATTGATCATAGTAATTGGTGGCTGGAAATACAAACCGGATGTCGTTTCAGCTATGTCTTTAAATATAGACAATAATATTAGCAACACTCATTCAATTGGCTACGTACTTTATACAGATTACATTCATGTTTTCCAGTTAAGTGGAATGATATTATTGGTTGCAATGATTGGTGCTATCGTTCTTACATTTAGACAGAGATCTGGCGTTAAGAGACAATCTTATTTTAGTCAAATATCAAGGGAACGATCAGATAGCGTTGAATTGATTGAAGTTGAAAGCAATAAAGGAGTTAAAGTTGATGATTGATATTGGTCTAGGGCACTACCTTACATTAGCAGCCATTATATTTACTATCGGTATAGTTGGATTATTCTTAAATAGAAAAAATATCATTGTAATATTAATGAGCATTGAGCTTATTTTGCTTGCAGTTAATATTAACCTAGTTTCGTTTTCTATATTCTTAAACGATATATCTGGACAAATTTTTACTCTATTTATTTTAACAGTTGCCGCAGCTGAAGCTGCAATAGGGTTGGCAATTATTGTGGTATATTATCGTAACTCATCAACTATTGACGTTGAAAAAATTGATAGTTTGAAAGGATAATATGGAAATTGCACTATTATTTCTTCCTTTAATAGCTTCAATTACTTCAGGGTTTTTGGGAAAATTTTTAGGAGACAGAAACTCTGAAATTATTACCAGCGTTTTCGTGTCAATTTCGGCAATACTTTCTTTGGTATTGTTTTACAGTGTTATCGTTAATGGTTATGAAAGTAATGTTGTTGTAGCGAAATGGATTAACTCTGGAACTTTAGATGTTAATTGGTCTATAAAAGTTGATGCATTGTCATCTTTAATGTTAGTTGTTGTGACGCTAGTTTCTGCTTTAGTTCATATTTATTCGATCGGCTATATGTCTCATGACCCACATAAACCTAGATTTATGGCCTACTTATCTCTTTTCACATTTTCAATGTTAACATTGGTAACCTCTGATAATTTTCTTCAGTTATTTTTTGGCTGGGAGGGGGTGGGTCTTTGTTCCTATTTTTTAATTGGTTTTTGGTTTAAAAAGGATTCAGCCAATGCAGCTGCCATCAAAGCTTTTGTAGTTAATAGAGTAGGTGACTTTGGTTTTGCGCTAGGAATATTTCTAATTTTTTATTTATTTGGAACGGTAAACTATTCTGATGTATTTAACCAAATTCCACAAATTGTCGATAAAAATTTATCTTTTTTAGGTTTTGATGTTAAGGCTGTTGATCTAATTTGTATTCTTTTATTTATTGGTGCAATGGGAAAGTCAGCACAAATATTCCTCCACACTTGGTTACCAGATGCAATGGAAGGGCCAACACCTGTATCAGCCTTAATCCATGCAGCGACCATGGTTACAGCAGGGGTTTTTTTAGTCGTTAGATGTTCACCAATTTTTGAATACTCACCATTAACTTTAAATTTAATCACTGTTGTAGGTATGACGACTGCATTTTTTGCAGCAACAGTTGCCCTGGTTCAAACTGATATTAAAAAAATTATTGCATACTCCACATGTAGTCAGTTGGGCTATATGTTTTTTGCTGCTGGGGTAGGTGCATACAATGTTGCAATGTTTCATCTATTTACACACGCATTTTTTAAAGCATTACTTTTTTTAGGATCAGGGTCTGTTATTCATTCGTTCAAAGATGAACAGGATATTAACCAAATGGGAGGTGTTTACAAAAAACTACCTTATACGTATATTTTTATGATTATTGGTACATTGGCCCTTACAGGCTTTCCCTTTTTATCAGGTTTTTATTCAAAAGATGCGATTATAGAGTTTGCATACCTTAAAGGTAATACCACTGGATATTATGCAGCTGGTGTTGGTATTCTAACAGCTGTTTTAACTTCAATTTATTCTTGGAGATTAATTTTTAAAACATTTCATGGTGAATATAATAATAAAAAAATTGACATTAAAGAAATTCACGAGTCGCCCTTGATAATGCTTTTACCGTTATTTGTTCTTGCTATTGGTGCTATTTTTGTTGGTTTTTTATTTAGAGATTTATTTATTGGTCATGGAGAGGATAATATTTTTTGGGGAAATTCTATTAAATTTTTAAATCCTTTAAGCACAGAACATCCGCCATTGTGGCTTCTTTTAACAACTCCAGTGTTAGTGCTGATATCAATACCAATTGCTTATTATTTATTTGTGAAAGAAAAAAGCGTTCCATACCAGATCGTTCAATCTAACAAACCAATGTATAATTTTTTAATAAACAAATGGTATTTTGATGAACTTTATGAAGTTTTATTCATTCAATCTTCAAAAAAAATAGGCTTATTTTTTTGGAAAGTTATTGATGTTAAAATTATTGACAAATTTGGTCCAGATGGAGTTTCTTTATTGATTAAAAATTTATCTTTAAAAGCAAGTAAATTTCAAAGTGGATTTATCTACCAATATGCATTCATGATATTGTTAGGATTTTCTGCATTATTAACCTTTTTAATTTTGAACTAATGAATTTTCCAATTTTATCTTCTCTAATTTTACTTCCTCTAATTGGTTCTTTATTTTTACTTTTTTCAAAAGATAAAAATTCGAACACAGGAAAATATGTTGCATTATTTACATCGTTTGTTAATTTTTTAATTTCTTTATACCTTTGGTATCAATTTGATCCAACCACATCGAGCTTTCAGTTTGTTGAGGATAGAGAGTGGTTAAAAGGTTTTGTTAATTATAAAGTAGGGGTTGACGGTATATCAATTTTATTTATTGTTTTAACTTCACTGATAACTCCTCTCTGCATAATATCAGTTAACAATACTGTTAAATATAGATTAAGAGATTTTTTAATAGCTATTTTAATAATGGAATGTCTAATGATAGGAGTTTTTTGCTCATTAGATTTGGTTATATTTTATTTATTTTTCGAAGCTGGCTTAATACCTATGTTTTTAATAATTGGAATTTGGGGTGGCACAAGAAGAGTTTATTCAGCATTTAAATTTTTTTTATATACACTCTTAGGCTCTGTATTGATGTTGATAGCGATAATATCTATTTACTGGATATCTGGAACTACAGACATAACTCAACTTTATGAGATTGGTATAGATACCAAATATCAAAATTTATTGTGGCTTGCTTTTTTTAGTTCATTTGCTGTTAAAACGCCAATGTGGCCAGTGCATACTTGGCTACCCGATGCTCACGTAGAAGCACCAACTGCTGGATCCGTTTTACTAGCAGCTATATTGCTTAAAATGGCTGGCTATGGTTTTATCAGATTTTCTTTAGGACTTTTCCCAGTAGCCTCTGAGTTATTTACCCCACTAGTCTATGTTTTAAGCTTAATTGCAATTGTCTATACGTCACTTGTAGCGTTAATGCAGGAAGAGATGAAAAAATTAATAGCATATTCTTCTGTTGCTCACATGGGCTTTGTTACTTTGGGTATTTTTACAATTACTCAACAAGGTATTGAAGGAAGTATAGTTCAAATGATTAGTCATGGTTTAGTTTCTGCGGCACTATTTTTATGTGTAGGGGTTGTGTATGACCGTATGCACTCAAGGTTAATAGCAACATATGGTGGACTGGTATCTGTTATGCCTAAATATTCTATTTTATTTATGTTGTTTACTTTAGCGGCATTAGGCTTACCTGGCACAAGTGGTTTTATTGGTGAATTCTTAATATTAACGGGTGCTTTTAAAGATAATTTTTTAGTCGCTGTTATAGCGAGTTTGGGTGTTATTTTTGGTGCTGCATATATGTTGTGGTTATATAGAAGGGTAGTATTTGGTGAGGTTATAAATAAAGACCTTTTAAAAATGCCTGACCTTGATAATTCTGAAAAATTTATTTTATGGTGTTTAGCAATCCCAGTATTATTCTTTGGCTTTTATCCTGAACCCATTATTAATACGATTGAAATCTCAGTAAAAGATTTAATAGAGATGTATAATTTTAACTTAAATATGTATATGCCAGAGGTAATAAATTAATGACTAATTTAAACTTTATTCTCCCTGAAATTTTTATCTCATTATCTATAATGTTTTTACTCCTTCTTGGAGTTTTTAAAAAAAATAGCTCTGATATTGTTCATAATCTTTCAGTGGTGTCTTTATTAATTACTGGTGTTTTGATTTATAATAATTCATCAAATCAGAATATTTCATTATTTAATGGGGGTTTCGTTGTAGATCAGCTTTCGTCATTTATGAAAATTCTCACAATTCTAGCAGGTGGATTTGTTTTATCGATATCAACAAGATATTTAAAGATATTTAAAATTTTTTTAATAGAATACCCAGTTCTAATACTCTCATCAATTTTAGGAATGATGGTGATGATTAGCTCAAACGACCTTATGGTTTTCTATATTGGTCTTGAACTTCAATCTTTAGCTTTATATGTTTTGGCATCATTTAATAGAGACCAATTAAAATCATCAGAGTCTGGACTTAAATATTTTGTTTTAAGTGCTCTCTCATCTGGTTTATTATTATACGGATGTTCTTTAGTATATGGATTTTCAGGGTCTACTAATTTTGATGTTATTGGAGATACAATGAATTCCTCTCATTATGGTTTAACATTTGGAATAGTTTTTATACTTGTTGGTTTGGCATTTAAGATATCAGCAGTACCATTTCACATGTGGGCACCAGACGTATACGAAGGCTCTCCAACAGTAGTGACTTTATTTTTTGCTATTGT
>JABMNQ010000176.1 GCA_013204495.1 Candidatus Pelagibacter sp. | reverse complement strand
GAAAATATAAAAATACAAAAAAAACCTACAAATGAAAATAGCCAAAATAAAAATGATTCTTTTTGTTTAAAGTAGATCGAAGCAGATAATGACGTGAACAAGGGAAGAGATCCTAGAATTACAGCAGAATGAATAGCTTCATTGTCTTTTACTCCATAAGATATTAGCAAAGGAAATAAAAAAATTAAAAGAATAGCAAGAATTGACAATTGAATAAAACTTTTAAAATCAGGAATTTTTTTTTTATTAATAAATAAAAATATAATTGAAAATAGCCCGGCAATCGCAGACCTGCCAAAGGTGATAAACTCAGGTGTCAGTTGAGTGTTATCAGTCCCAAGCGCAAGCTTTGTTACAGGTAGAGTTGCTGAAAAAATAACAATTCCAATAAATGCATTTAAATACGCTTTGGTTGCAATACTCATTCAGTATATTAAATTTTTCCAATAATGAATTTAAGCATAATTAAAGCTGCAGTAATAACACATATTGCTAAGACCACATTTTTAAATCTATTATCTATATAATTTTTAATGAAACTTAATTTACTGACTGATATTCCCAGAATTACAGCCGGCAATAGCATTAATGCTTTATAAAAATCTATTTTGTGAATTATGCCAGTGTACATTAGCATTATAACGGAAATGAAAGCCCCAATAGAAAAAAATGCATTAAGAGTTGCGCTCACATTTACACTTTTGGAATTTTGATAAACAATGCCCATGGGGGGGCCTCCAATACCTGTTATGGTTCCCATAAATCCAGATATGGTGCTTGCTAGAAAAACGTTTTTGGCATTTGCGACAATATTAAATTTTTTAGCACTGAAATAAACTGCGATAATTAAAATAATAGCAAAAACAATTAAAAAACTTTCCTTACCGAATGTTAGGAGCAGCAATGGAAGAGAAATTAACGATCCTAAAATTCTTCCTGACAAAGAAACTATTAAGTCCTTAGTGTAAATATTTTTAAAGCTAATAATAGCATTGGTCGTTGCTAAAAAAGTACCCATGACCAAAATAGTTCCAGGAACCAATCTTGGATCAAATAAAATTAAAATTGCAGCAGAAATTCCGAATCCAAAACCAACGGAACTTTGTATGATAGCCCCTAAAAAAATTGTAAAAAAGCACAGTAAATAAAATGTTTCTGATGAAAATATTTCAAATATATTTTCCAAGAGGGGGACTTTCTATTTTCTGGGATCATCATGATCCACACTAAATCTTGAAGGTAGCAGACCAGACTGAAACCATTCTATAAATGTGTAAATACTAAATACAGGTAAGCCCACTTCTTTTCTTACATCGGCAGCAAAGGGGCTCATATTGGTGCACTCCATTACAATAGCTCCAATATTAGGGTTGTCTTTAACAAGTTTCTTGGCGGCCTCAATATGATCCTCTCTGGCATCATCAATATTCATTTCCATTTCATCCTCCAGTATAGCTCTGGTAAATTCTTTTCCATTTTCTGTTCCCATGATTGGAGTATCTAAAGAAATACCAGCTGCTTCTAGGTGTTGGTTGGTAAGTGAAGGTTTATGTATGGTTAAAATTCCTACTCTTTTATTTTTTGGCAAAAGTTTTTGAACCAAAGGCACTTGCATTAAAGAAGATGTGGCTACCGGAACCTGTACTGCTTCGGCCATCTTTTCTTGGAATAGACATAAAAATCCACAATTGGTAGTAATTCCATCAGCCCCCATTTTAACCAGTTCTTTTGCTGCATCTATAAAACCTTCCAAGATCCCTTCTCCTTTTCCGTACACTGCTTGTCTAGGAGTAGATTTTGGAACTACCCTATAAAGAACCGGAACATTCCAAGTTCTAGCGTTTGCTATATCACCAGGAATTCTAGGAAATTGAGTATCGAGCATACAAATTCCAACCGTTCCCCCGTAAACAGTTTTGCCACCTTTTGCTATATTGGGATTTTTATTTTTAAGAATCATATGAATTACTATTTTGATTTAACTCAATTATATAATATCAAAACCTAACAACTAACCAGATAAATTTTATGAAACAATCAAAAACCAATTCAATTAATGGGGCAGAAGCAATGGTGAAGTTGCTCGAAGCTAACGGGGTTGAGTATATTTTTGGATTGTGTGGAGATACAAGTTTGCCATTCTACGACGCTCTTTATACGCTGGATCACAAAATTAAGCATATACTGACCAGAGATGAGAGGCACGCCAGTTATATGGCTGAAGCTTATGCTCGAGTGACTGGTAAAATTGGAATTTGCGAAGGTCCAAGCGGAGGTGGCGCTACCTATATTATACCCGGAGTTATTGAGGCAAATGAATCTTCTGTAGGCTTAATTGCCATTACTAGTGATGTAGCAAGATCGTCTATTGGAAAATATCCTTTAACCGAATTGAGACAAGAAGAGCTATTTAAACCATTAACAAAATGGAATGCTACTTTAGAAAATGCAAAAAATTTACCAAGTCTAATTCGAAAAGCATTTAGAGTTAGCAGCACAGGAAGACCTGGGGCTGTCCATTTGTGTTTCCCCATAGATGTTCAGAAATCAGAAATTGACCCAACTGATATTTGGTCTCAAAAAGATTTTTATTCCTTTCCAGCTTGGCCAACAAAGACATCCAAAAAAAATATAAAAGATTTTATTAAAATTATTGAACAGTCCAGCAAACCTTTAATTATATGTGGAGGAGCAATTTTGTTTGCTAGGGCTGAAAAAATATTTAAGGAAATTGTGGAAAAAAACAATATCGCTGTTGCATCAACTATATCAGGAAAAGGAACTCTTGAAGATGATCACGAAAACTATTTGGGCGTGGTTGGAAGTAATGGAGCAGTATTAGAAACAAGAAAAGTTGTTCAAAATGCAGATTTGATTATTTTTATTGGATGCAGAGCAGGTTCAGTCACTACTGAGAAGTGGCAATACCCAAGTCATAATCAAAAAATTATTCATATTGATAATGATCCAGAAGTTATTTCTGCAAATTATAAAACAGAACTTTCTATTGTTTCAGATGCTAGGCTATTTTTGGAAGATTTAAAAGAACAGGGATTGCAAAAAGTTTTTAATGGAAAAGAAGATATTCAAAAATCTAAACAAGAAAAGTGGAAAAATTTTAACAATTTAGCCACAAGCAACGTAACTCCAATCAAACCGGAGAGAATTGTCGCTGATTTAAACTCTGTATTACCCAATGATTGTTATGTTGTTGCTGACGCAGGCACTCCCTGTCCATATTTTGCTGCATTTTTTAAGCTAAAAAAAGCTGGAAAATATTTTTTAACCAATCGAGCTCATGGTGCTTTAGGATATGCCTTGCCAGCAGCTATTGGTGTGCAGATCGGCAAACCAGACAATAGAGTGGTTTCAGTAAT
>JABMNQ010000175.1 GCA_013204495.1 Candidatus Pelagibacter sp. | reverse complement strand
TGAACCATAACCGGTAATACCCACATCGGTATGAACTGCAATCAAGGCATGTATGGAGTCTTCTGGTTTTATTTCCGCGCTCCATCCACCTTTTGGACTTTTACCAAATAAGGGTGCGGCTTTAATAGAGGTGATACGAACCATTTTTCTTGATGAATTTATAATTATTTTTTTTGAAGGAGCACTGTTAAAATTTTTATGACTCTTTTTTTTATTCATAGAGTTAAAGTTTATTTTTAAGTTATTATTTTATTATCTCTTATAAAAAAACAAACTACAAACTATTTAATATTTTTGCTAAGTTCAAATTTAATAAATAAAACTCCAAAAATAATAATAGCAGCAATACCTAATAAGCGGCTAATTTCAATTGGAACACCAAAAATTAAAAAGCTAACAATAGAAGACCAAACTAATTGTGAATATTGAAAATTGGCAACAAATGATAAATTAGAAAGTTGTATGGCGTAGACTAAAACTAAATGAGCAATAAAACCGAATGTACCTAATATAATTAATTGAAACCAAACTAAGTTAGAATTAAAAGGCACCCAGTTGATATATGTATAAAGGGAAAAGAAAACTGAACCGACGATGCCACTATAAAAAACAGCAACGAAGGGTTCTTTATTAACTGAAATGATTTTAGTTAAATATTGATAAAAAGCCCAAATTATTGGAATCGAAATTGGAATTAGAAGTTGAAATGAGAAAATTTTCATATCAGATCCAATAGCAAAGGTAATGGAGATAAAACTTAAGGCCATCAAAATCCAACCCATAATACTTAAGTTATCTTTTAAAAAAAAAGCAGATAGTAGGGCTAAAATCAAAGGTGAAGAAAAATAAAGAATATAAATATCGACAAGATTAAAATATTTTAATGAAACAAACATACATAAAGTACTAATTACAAGTAATGAAGATCTTAAAATTTGTAGCTTAAAATTTTTTTTTAAATTTAATTTTGGCTTAAAAATAAGAAAAAAAATAAGCATTGAAAGAAAATGAAAAAAATATCGTCCCCAGATTAACTGATCGATATTAATGATTGTGGTTAGGTGTTTAGCTAAAGTATCCATTAATACAAACATCAAGTACGCAGTAGATGCTAGGAGAATGACGATGAAAGAAGATTTTTTGGTTTTTGTCATTAAATTTACATGACAGCGCCAATCTGCCAAGGTGCAAATTCCTCATCCCCATATCCATTTAATTCACTTTTAGATTTATCGCCGGAGGCAGTTTTTAAAATAAGTTTAAATATTCTCTGGCCAGTCTGCTCTAAAGTTTCTTCACCATCAATCACAGTTCCACAATTCATGTCCATATCTTCGCTCATTTTATTGAACATCGTTGTATTAGTTGCGAGCTTTAAACTTGGAACTGGTTTACACCCAAAACAAGACCCTCGGCCAGTTGTAAAACAAATGATGTTAGCACCTGATGCCACTTGACCCGTTGTTGAAACAGGATCATAGCCTGGAGAGTCCATAAAATTAAAACCTTTATTTTTTAACGGTTCTGCATAACTTAAAACATCTGTTAGAATAGCATTTCCGCCCTTTGCAACTGCCCCTAAAGATTTCTCTAATATAGTTGTAAGTCCGCCCTTTTTATTACCAGGTGCAGGATTATTATTCATGGAGCTGTTATTAATTTTTGTATAATTTTTCCACCATTCAATTTTTGCAATCAACTTATCTGCAACCTCTTTACTAACCGCTCTATTAATTAACAAATGTTCTGCCCCATAAATCTCAGGTGTCTCAGATAAAATAGAACTACCACCATTTTTAACTAGTAAATCTGCTGCAACACCTAAGGCAGGATTAGCTGAAATTCCAGAATATCCATCTGAACCACCACATTGCAAAGCTAAAGTTAGGTGGTGAACGGCTTGGGGTGTTCTTTTAATTGTATTTGCTTCTTTTAATAATTCTTTGATTTGACCAAACACTTTTTCAACTGTTTTTCTTGTTCCCCCTTCATCTTGAATTGTTAAAAAATGAATACGATTATGTTTTTTTATTGAGTCTACAAATAAACTTATCTGTGCACACTCGCAGCCAAGGCCTATGACAAATACGTGCGAAAAATTAGGATGATTTTTAAATCCATCAATTGTTCTTTGAAATACTTGCATTCCTTCACTCACTGTATTCATCCCGCATCCTGTTGAATGAGTAATTGGAACAACACCATCGATGTTGGGATAATCTTTTAAAATATTGCTGTATTTTATTTTTTCAGCAATGGCTTTGCTAACTGTTGCTGAGCAGTTAACCGTGCTAATAATTCCAATATAATTTCTTGTTGCAACTTCACCATTGTCACGAAGGATCCCTTCAAAAAATAAATTACTTTTTTCAGAGCTAATTTTTTTTTCTGAAATTGAAAAACTTCTGCTGAATTCTTTAAACTCTAAGTTATGTGAATGAACATGCTCACCAGGTCTAATAAATTGTATGGCAAAACCAATTACTTGATCATACTTAATAACCGGCTCACCTTTATTAATAGGTTTGAGACAAATTTTATGTCCAAAAGGGATAGGATCAATACTAACGATGCCATGATTGGCTATTTTAGTTTGCGGTAAAATCGGAAAAGTTGCAACCGCAACGTTATCGTTTTTGTTAAGTATGATTAGATTTTTCACGTATTTAGTATATAATAATTAATTACAAGGTTAATTAATACTTCTTATTATCAGAATTACATGTTTATTTATTCAAAAAAGAATGGCTAAAAAAAAATTAAGAAGTCAGCAATGGTTTGATAATCCTAAAGATCCTGCAATGACCGCCCTTTATCTAGAGCGATACTTAAAC
>JABMNQ010000174.1 GCA_013204495.1 Candidatus Pelagibacter sp. | reverse complement strand
TCATCACGTTTTCACTTGTAAAATTCCAATAGATTGTTGGCACTCTAAAACCCGCATCATTCTTTGTATTTTCGGCATATTCATTTCCAGCTGCAGCCTCAAATCTCAAGTCCATTTCCAGATTGGTTATTTCTTTAAGTAAAAATACAACTTCCATCAATTTTAATCTTTTGGTTTTTTTGATGAATGACTCAACAAGAAAAGCAAAAAGCATCAATGCATCTATTTCTTCATTAAACCTTTTTTTAATATCTGGTCTTAAAATTTTAATAGCAACATCTTTTATAGTTCCATTGTCAATAATTTTGGCTTTATGAACTTGAGCTATTGATGCAGCTGCCACAGGTTCACTTAAATCAATTATGGAATTAAATGTTTCTTCTCCTAAATCTTTTTTAATTATAGATTTTGCTTCTGACAAAGAAAAAGGAGGCAATCTATCTTGCAGGCCTTCTAATTGTTTTGCTAGTTCTTCACCAATAATATCAGGTCTAGTAACCAAAAACTGTCCAAGTTTAATAAAAGTAGTTCCCATAGATTGTAATGATTTAGAGAGCTTTTCACCTTCATTTTCATTTAAGATATTTTTTTTAGAATTTGAAAAAGAAAAAGAAAGTATTTGAAATAAGATTTTAATAGCTATTGGAGGCTTTTTAAATTTTGAAACAATATTTAAAACATCTGACTTAGCTAATTTTCTTCCCAACTTATAAAGTGTAAATAATTTTTTAATCATTATATTTTCCAGCCAGAATGAATCGCAACAATGCCACCTGATAAATTTCTATAACTACAATTTATAAATTTATTTTTTTTCATTAGGTCAATCAACTCTTCTTGATTAATGAATTCTTCAATACTTTTAACTAAGTATTCATAAGGTGCTTTTTGACCCATGACAGCTTTACCAACTAATGGAATGAGTTTTGAATAATTTTTGTAAATAAAATCTAAATTAGAATTTTGAATTTTTGAAAATTCCAAACATAGATAGCGTCCACCAGGTTTTAGAACCCGATATGCTTCTGAAAGAGCTCTATTTAGATCTTTGGTATTCCGTAAGCCAAAGCTAATTGTATAATAATCACAAGAGCTATCTTTAATTGGAAGCTTTTCGGCGGGAGCAATTAACCAATTAATATTATTATAAGTTTTTAATTTTTCCTTACCCTTGCTTATCATTCCCTCATTAGGGTCTACGCAAAAAATTTTACCAATTTTGTCAGTTAAATCTAAAAAAAGTTTACCTATATCCCCAGTGCCACAAGCAACATCAATTAAGATTTTATCTTTAGAAGGATTCATCCAGCTCATCAAATTTTTTTTCCAAATTCTATGGATGCCTAATGACATGAAATCATTCATTAGATCATATTTGTCATAAACATTATCAAAGACGCCTTGAACCAAACCTTTTTTGTTTTGGAGATATTGTTGCATATTAAATTTATTATTTACTGATAATATAGTATCAAATGCCAGAATTACCAGAAGTAGAAATAGTTAAACAATCGTTATCAAAAAAAATAGAACAAAAAAAAATCAAAAAAGTAATAATTAAAAACAGAAATTTAAGGTTTAAAATTCCTATAAAATTTGAAAAATTACTACAAAATAAAACTATCAAAAAAGTTACTAGATTTTCAAAATATTTAATTTTAAATTTTGATGATGACTCATTTTGCTTGATTCATTTGGGCATGTCAGGAACTATTCATTTAACTAAAAAAAATGTCTTAAATAAATTTACTAACGCCAGCTTCTATAATTCACCCGAGTTACCAAAAAAACATAATCATGTTGAAATCCAATTTGGAGATATAAATGTTATTTATAACGATCCAAGAAGGTTTGGGTTTTTTAAGTTTATTGAAAATAAACAAGCACTTATAAAAAGATTTAGTCATTTAGGACCCGAACCATTTTCTAAAAATTTTAATCTAAAATATATTCTCAATTATTTTATAAATAAAAAAAAGGATATAAAAAGTTTTTTATTGGACCAAAAATTTGTATCTGGTATTGGAAATATTTATGCAAGTGAGATTTTATTTCTTTGTGAAATTAATCCAAAAACATATGCAATGAAATTATCAATAAAAGATTGCAAAAAAATTATTTCATACTCAAAAAGTGTTCTTAATAAAGCGATTGCAAAAGGAGGATCCAGTATTCGTGATTTTAAAAATACAGAAGGACAAAGTGGAAACTTTCAAAAGGAATTTAAAGTTTATCAAAAAAAGAACCTTGATTGTCCAAGAAGTAAATGTACAGGTAGAATTAATAAAATATTTATATCAAATAGGTCAACTTTCTTTTGTAATACCTGCCAAAAATAAGCAATTATTCTATTGACCAGTATAAATTCTCGAGCTATACCACTGCGCTTATGGCAAACACAAAATCAGCAATTAAAAGAGTTAGAAGAATTGCTACACAAACACTAGTTAATAAGGCGCGTAAGAGCAAATACAGGAATGCTATAAAAAAAATGAACATTCTTATTGAAGGTAAGAATAAAGCTGAGGCTTTAAAATTTTTGCCGAAATTGAATTCTGAATTAATGAAAGTTGCAAAAACTGGAATTATAAAGAAAGCGAACGCTTCAAGGAATGTTTCTAGAATAACAAAAAAGATTGCAGCCTTATAAGCAGCTATCTACGCCTACTATAAAATTCAACTAAAAGTATTCACAGCATATACGAAAGTTTACTTCTAGATTAACCATATATAGATTTAGTAAAAAAATAAAAAATTTAATTTATAAGTCATACACTCATAGATTTTAAATTTGTAAAATTAATTATTAAAATTTTTTGTTTATGAGCCAAAAATAATTTGTAAATCAAAAACAGACCACCTTTTATTTATTAAAATACAACCTCATATAAAAAATAATTATTCGCGTTAAGAACGATTCACCTACAGAGTTTATTTATTTTTATTTTAT
>JABMNQ010000173.1 GCA_013204495.1 Candidatus Pelagibacter sp. | reverse complement strand
GGAAAGTATTTAGGATTAAGATCTTTCAAAATTTTTGGTCCAATTTCTAAAGCAAGCTGCGCACCTT
Organism: Candidatus Pelagibacter sp.; assembly: GCA_013204495.1. GTDB lineage: Bacteria > Pseudomonadota > Alphaproteobacteria > Pelagibacterales > Pelagibacteraceae > Pelagibacter. The sequence continues at coordinate 3,434 of JABMNQ010000173.1, read as the reverse complement.
CGACAGTAACATTTTTCATAAACTTTTCCTTAGCCTCTTTGTAAAGGTATCCTTCACCCAAATATTTTCCCATCAAACTATTTCTCCCCCCTATTGCACTAACATATAAATCTCCCAGACCTGCTAAACCATAAACTGTCTCAGCTTTACCTCCATAATGAGAAACAAATTCAACCATTTCAGAAATTGATCTATGGATCAATGAAGCCGATGTATTTAAATAGTATTTAGATTGAATTTCTTTAGGTGCTTTGGAATTACTTAATCCCTCAGATGCGCCAATTAACATTGAATAAATATTTTTAATTGCGCCTGATAATTCAACACCGGTTAAATCATCTGTAATTTCAGTTGAATAATAATTAGTTGATATAATTTTTTTCAACAACTCAGTTTCTTTAATATCTGGGTTTGCAATAACCGTTCCAGTTCTCATTTTATTTGCAAGACCAGCAGCTAAACAAGGTCCTTTGATTGCTGAAACATTTACTTCAGTATGACCTTTTTCTGCTAAAAGCTTTTTAATCTTATCTGAAAGTGTTATTAATTCGTTTTCTTCTATTGCCAAACCTTTTGTTAACAAAATAATTGGAAGATTTTTTTTATAATTTTTGGATATCTGCTCAACAAACCATTCAATTCCTATAGAACTTACGCCAGCAACAATTATATCCACTCCACCTTCAAGTATTGAGCTTAGTTTTTCAAATTTCTCTACTTTTAATTGTGATGGTAATTCTAGATTTAAGGCTGGATGAAAATTTTTATTTGATTTAATATTATTAATTAAATCGTCTTCAAGGTGAGTACCAATGAGAGTTACATCATTTTTGTTTTCAAGACATGGAACAGCAAATGCAGAGCCCATAGCACCAGCTCCAACAATGATAATTTTTTTCATAACAAGCTATTATTTTATTGCAACTTTTAGCATTTTCTTAGTAAAGTATACTTATAATTTTAATAGATAGGGATAAATTTATGACAAAAGTAGCAATTATTGGCGCTGGACCGTGCGGGTTATCCGCTTTGAGATCTTTTGAACAAGCTGAAAAAAAAGGTGAAAAAATACCTGAAATTGTTTGTTTTGATAAACAAGAAGATTGGGGTGGTTTATGGAATTACAGCTGGAGAACTGGTTCTGATCAATACGGCGATCCTGTCCCTAATAGCATGTATAGATACCTATGGTCAAATGGCCCTAAAGAATGTTTAGAATTTGCTGACTATTCTTTTGATGAACATTTTGGAAAACCAATTCCATCATTTCCCCCGAGAGAAGTTCTGTATGATTATATATTAGGTAGAGTTAAAAAAGGAAATTTAAAAGATAAAGTAAAATTTAGCACTACAGTTACTAGCATTACCTATAACGGAAATAATTTTGAAGTTACTTCTCGTGATAAAAAAGATGATAAACCTTCAACAGATATTTTTGATTATGTTGTTGTAGCGAATGGTCATTTCTCGGTCCCATTTATTCCAGAATATCCTGGCATGAAATCTTTTCCTGGAAGAATATTACACTCTCATGATTTTAGAGACGCAGAAGAGTTCCGAGGTAAAAATGTTGTTGTACTAGGAAGTAGTTATTCTGCTGAAGATGTTGCTCTTCAATGTCATAAGTATGGAGCAAAAAGTGTAACCATAGGTTACAGACATAATCCGATGGGATTTAATTGGCCCAAGGGAATGAAAGAAGTTTTTCACTTAGATAGGCTTGAGGGAAACAAGGCAATTTTTAAAGATGGACATATACAAGAAACAGATGCAGTAATTTTATGCACAGGTTACCTACATCATTTCCCTTTTTTATCTGAAGATTTAAAACTAAAGACAGGAAATAGATTATATCCACCAAAGTTATATAAAGGTGTGGTTTGGCAAAATAATCACAAATTATTCTATCTCGGTATGCAAGATCAATTTCATACTTTCAACATGTTTGATTGTCAGGCTTGGTTTGCAAGAGATGTTATAATGGGAAAGATTAAAATTCCAAACGATTCAGAAATAGAAAAAGATATAAATAAATGGGTATCTATGGAAGAAAAATTAGAAAATCCCGAACAAATGATTGACTATCAAACTGAGTACACCAAAGAACTTCATAATTTATCTGATTACCCAAAAATTGATTTTGAGTTAATTAGAAAGACTTTTAAAGAATGGGAACATCATAAAGTAGAAAATATCATGACTTATAGAAATAAATCTTTTTCTTCACCTGTAACAGGTTCTGTTGGCCCGGCTCATCATACACCATGGGAAGAGGCAATGGACGACTCTTTAAAAACCTTTTTAAATAAATAAAAAAGTTAGGCTAATTTTTAGATTTAAATTAGCCTAATATTATTCTTTTAACTGAAATCAGTTAGTTTTATCTTTCCATAAAAGTGGAAAAAACTTTTCATCTAGTAGGTCGCTATTTTTCTGCTTATATTTTTTATAAATTTTCGCAGTGCCCCCTTCATTAGTTGGGTGAAATTTAGCGTCTGCTGGTACACAATGTGCAACAATTGCTCTTCTATGCTCCTGGGTAGTATTTACCCCTGAACCATGCCAGGTATAACCGTGATGAAAAGATACCCCCCCAGCTGGCACTTCGACATAAACAATATCAATTTTCTTTTTATTTTTTTCTGCAAAGATATTAAGCTGTTCTTTATAATCTGTTGGCGAATGAAATTCCCCTTTTGGAGGTTGGAGTTCCCATAGATGAGAGCCTTTTACGAACTCTAAAGTTCCTGACGATTTTGACGTGTTGTCTAAAGACATCCAGCACGTCACCATAGTTTGAGGAATTATCCAATCATCATAAGCTGCATCTTGATGATAGCCTAAAGTTTTCCCCCCAGGGGGTTTCCATAAAATATTATCTTGAATTAACCTTGCACCTTTCCAGCTCATTAATTGTGAACAAAATTTACCAACAATTTCATGACATACAAAATTCCTAATCAAATTGTCTGCTTTCCAAGCATTACAGATTTGTCGGGTTACATCATTTGGATCTTTTTCAAATTTCCAATTCCATTCGTCTGGCTCAACACCAGTTTCAAACACACCTTTAAAAAGTGGCTCAAATCTACTTCTTAATTGATCTAAGTATTCTGTGTCTAAAAATTTATCTAAAATTAAAAAACCATTATTATTAAAATCATTTATTAATTTTTGAGTTAACTCTAAATTTATCATCTAGTTTTAAAAAATATTAACTATCTTTAGTAAAGTCAAGATGTTTTTTTCTTTTTTCCACCCAAGTTCGAATTAAATGGTCAAATATCAGACCTATAAAAGCGACACAAAGACCTAGTGTTAAGCCTATACCAGCACCATTTTTATCAGATAAAGCTTTTAGAATATATTGTCCTAAATCTTCTGTTCCAATAAATGCTCCAATAATTACCATAAATAAAGCAAACACAATTGTT
>JABMNQ010000172.1 GCA_013204495.1 Candidatus Pelagibacter sp. | reverse complement strand
AGTATAACTAGGGCTATTTGTGAAAAAATATTAATAGAACTATTTAAAAATAGAATAAAAACTAATCCTCCGAATAGAGCGAGTGGAACGGTTAACATAATAATAAATGGATGAATAAACGAATTAAAAGTTGCAGCCATTACTAAATAGGCTGTTAAGAAAGCTAAACTAAAAATAAGAAACAATTCATTGCTAGTTTCTTTAAGTTCTTCTGATTGACCTCTCCATGCAATCTGGTTTTCTACCCCAATTTCCTCAAGCGTTCTTTCTAAATAAGTTATAGCCTCTGTCAGAGTATAGTTTTCTGATATATTCGCAGATATAGTCACAGCCCTTTGCCTGTTATATCTAGCCAGTGTCTTTGCCGAACCTTCCTCTTTAAATTCTACTAAATTTGCAAGAGAAATTAGTTTACCTGTTGTATCAGATCTCACGAATATTTTTGCTAGCCCTTCTTTGCTTCTTCGGTCTTCCAGGTATTGCTGAAGTATAATTGGATATTCTTTACCAAGTTGATTAAACTTTGTTACTGTTTTTCCACCGTAAAGAGTCTCTAAAGTTTTACCAATAGAATCTGTTGATATTCCTAAGTCTTTAGCTTTATTCTTATTAATGATTAATTTTATTTCAGGTTTGTCTCTAGAATAATCTGACTCTATTCTAGAAAGCTCTTTATTTTTTCTAAGCTCTGAAATAATAGAATTTTGAACTATCTCCAATTCTTCATAAGTAGAACCTAATACAACCATTTGAATTGGTTTATTAAAATTAGAAACCCTTATTGATTGAGGGGATATTGGAAAAGCTAGCGCTTCAGGAACAGTTACAATTTTTCCAATAGCTTCTCTCATTACAGTTTGAGAGTCTTTTTTTCTATCAGACCAATCATTGAGTTGTGCAATAATTATAAAGCTATTAAATGAATTTCTATTACTTCCAAATCCAGGAACTTGCATAATAAATCTTTTATAAGGGCTATCTTCCGCCTTAAGTAGAGGTATTAATCTTTGCTCAACATCTTGAGCTTTTTTTTCTGTATATTCAAATGAACTACCTTCATCTGTTGAGCCAATAATAAGATAAATTCCCCTATCTTCCATGGGTAATAGTTCTTTTTTGATAATTGTAAATAAAACACCCGAAGCTACAATGGTTAAAATAATAAATAAAATTATAATCTTTTTTTTATTTAGCCAGTAACTTAAAGTTTCCTCATAAAATTTTGATAATGATTTAAAAAAAGTATCAAATTTAATAACAACTATGTTTTGTTTGGGTTGTTTAATTAAAAACTTACTTGCCAACATTGGAGATAGTGTAAGTGCAACAAATGACGATACAACAATAGAAACTGATAATGCTATAGCAGTTTCTCTAAATAGTGTTCCTGCAATTCCATCAATAAATATTAATGGAATAAAAACAGCTAGAAGGATTAGAGTTGTAGCTATAATTGCGAAACTAATTTGTTTTGCCCCTTTGTAAGCAGCAACTAAAGGATTTTCTCCCTTTTCAATTCGAGAATAAATTGCATCGGTCATTATCACCGAGTCATCCGTAATAATTCCTATGGCTAAAATAAAACTTAACAAGACAAAAATATTGATTGAAAGTCCAAATAAATAAAGACCTAAAAAAGAAGCTATTAGACTTACAGGAAGAGCAATGGCTGGAACAATTACTGCTTTAATATTTCCAAGAAATAGATAAATAATTGCGACTACTAATATGAACGCAGTTATCAGAGTTTTATAAACCTCATTAATAGCTGACCCGACATAGTTTGCCCTGTTAAAAGCCACCTCTATATTTACTCCTTCAGGTAGTGTTTTTTTAACTTTAATTAATTTTTTATTTATTTCCTTAGATAGCTCAACAGTTGAAGCACCACTTCTTGCATAAATTCCAATACCCACAGTTTTTAAATCTAAAGCTTCTTTTATTTGAGTTTTAAATAGTGTTTTTTCGGTGACGGGACCAAATTCTACATCGGCTACATCAGATAGTTTTACAATACTATCCTTTAGCATCTTAATTGGCAGTTCTTTTAGTGTATCAATATTATTATAGGACTTATCTAAGTTTAAAGTTAAATCTATATTATTTGCCTCAAGTGTACCTGCGGGTAGGCTAACATTTTCACTTCTCAATGCTCTCTCAACCTCTTGAATAGTCAAATTATTTGCAGCTAGTTTTATAGGATCTATCCAAACCCGAACGCTTAATTCTCTTAAACCACCCACTAAAATTCTTCCAACATTTTTAACGCTTGAAAACTGGTCAACTAAATATCTTTCAGTGTAATCTCCAAGCTCTAAGTCACTCCAATCAGCAGAAGATACAGCCAACCACATTGTAGTGGTAAACCCAGCAGCTTGTTTTAATATCTGGGGTGCGTCAGCTTCACTAGGTAGATTATCGACTACTCTTGCAACTCTTTCTCGTATATCATTTGCAGCATCATCTAAATCAATATCAGTATTAAATTCAATATTTACAGAACTACTGCCATTTTGAGATGTTGAATCAATATTTTTTATTCCTTCAGCACCCCCAACCACATCTTCGATTACTTGAGTTACTTCCTGGTCAATGATTGATGCAGATGCTGACTTATAGTCCACTCTAACTTGCACTACAGGAGGCTGTAAACCATCTGGCATTTCTCTTACAGGCAGCTCAGAAAAAACAAAAATTCCAAATACAATTAATATAAGAGACATTACCCATGCAACAACCGGTCTCCGTATACTTACTTCTGTTATAAACATTATTTTTTAATAGGTTTAATTTCGCTTCTAGGTATAACTTTTTTTAGTCCTTCAGCAACAACCACTTCTCCTTCGTCAAGACCAGAAATGATCTCAATAAATCCACTATTTCTTATTCCAATTTCTATTTCAGTTTTATTTGCGATATTGTCCTCAGACACTTTGTAGACATAAGATTTACTACCCTCTATCATCATGCTAGTATCTGGAATTCCAAGAGAACTTCTTTCATTATAATTTATAATAATTTCCAAAAGAGACCCTGGTATTAATTCAGAGTTTTCATTTTTGATCATAACCCTTGTTAGTAAGCTTCTTGTTTCAGCATTAATTCTACTTGAGACAGCATATATTTTTCCTTCATATATTTTATTTTTACTCCCTGAGAATTTCGCCTTGACTGGCAAATCTTTTTTAATGAATGATGCAAAAGTTTCAGGAATTTTTATATCAGAATATATAATTGAATTATCATCCAGAGTTATAATTATTGAATTATCTGAGCCAAGAATGTCTTCTGTTATACCTCTATATCCTAGTACACCGTCAAATGGAGCTACAATATTTCTGTCTTTAAGTTGAACGATTAAATCACCTTTTTTTACATAACCTTTTAAAATTAATTCGCTAGTTAGATCATCTTTTTTAATTCTAAAAGATTCAGTTCTTTTTGAAACTGCTGTGCCAAAACTTTCAATCTTCTCAGAAAAATCTTTGTAAGAAACTTCTTTAACAATAATTCCGGGAGGAGGTCTTTTACTAAACTTTTTCTTAAAATGATTACCAATCATTGTTCTTCCAACAATGACTATTGTAATAATTAAAAAGAAGGCAATGATTGCTGAAGTAATTTTTGTTGATTTTTTCATATTTTAATTTTTTCCAAACTCACTCCATGAGCCATCGTAAATAATGGGCACATATTTATTATCTATTAAGGAATAAGCAAGAGCTAAAACTGAAGCAGTAACCCCAGAACCACAAGTAAATACAGCATTTTTATCAAGATCAACTTTTGTCGATTTAAATTTTTCAAGAATTTTATCTTTGCTAATAAAAGTATGATCTTCATTTATAAGCAGAGAAAAGGGTAAGCAGAAAGAGTTTTTTATAGAGCCACTTCTTAAGCCTTTTCTAGGCTCAGGAACCGTACCTTCAAATCTTTCTTTACTTCTTGCATCAATAACTGTGAATTGATTTGTTAAAATATTCTCATTAATTTGATTTTTATTTTTTACTAATTCTTTTTTTTCAGTAGCAATGTAGTTTGAAGAAATAATGCTTGTTAAATTATTTGTTGTAGGTTTTTTTTCAGCAATCCATTTTTTTAAACCTCCATCTAATACTTTCACCAGACTTGGATTGTGCCCAAAATAAATAAAATTATACCAACATCTACATGAGCTTATTACATCTGAGTTATCATAAATAATTACGTGGTCGTCATTTTTAATGCCCATAGTAGATACAATTTTTTCCCAGGATTTTTTATCAGTTAGCATGTGTGGCAAGTCTGTACCTTTTTTAGAATTTTTATCTAAGTTAAAAAAAATTGCATTTTGTATGTGTTGTTTTTTATATTCTTCAAATCCATCTCTGTGCGTTTGAGGCATGTGCCATGAGCAATCAATAATTTTTATTTTTTCTAAATTATTTTCTAACCAATCGGTATTTACTAGTGACATGTTATCTTTTTTCTAAATATCTTTGATGATATTCTTCGGCAGGACAATAGTTTTTTACTAAAGAAATCTTTGTTACAACTTTTCTAGATAGATTTGAATTTTCTTTTTCTAGCACACGTTCTGCAATTTCTTTTTGTTTATCGTTTAGATAAAAAATTTCACTTCTATATTGTGTACCAAAATCAGGTCCTTGAGAATTTAAAGTTGTTGAGTCATGTATTTCAAAAAAATATTCTAAAATTTTTTCATAAGAAATAATATTTGGCTCAAAATCTAATTTAACAACTTCAGCATGGTTAGTATTTCCACTACAAACCTTCTTGTAGTTTGTTTCTTTGTCAACGCCACCACAGTATCCAACTTCAGTTTTAATAACACCCTTAAGTTTGCTAAACTTGATCTCGGGTCCCCAAAAACATCCCAATCCTAAAACTGCTATTTCCATTGATTATAGTTTAATTTGATTTACAAATTATTCCTATGTTAACTAAAAATCAATTAGGTTTATTTTGCATGTTTTTATCTGTTTGTGCTTTTTCAGTGATGGATTTGCTTGTAAAATGGTCGGGTGATTATCCTACGGGCCAGGTTTTGTTTTTTAGGGGGTTTTTTGGAATTCTTCCTACTTACTTTTTTATACCAAAAGATAAATTAAGAACCTTTTATAAAACTAAAAGACCCAAGGAACACTTATTTAGATGCATCATTGGCTTAGTTGCTTTGGTAGCAATAGTTATAGCATTAAGAGAGCTACCTCTTGCCATTGTAGTTAGCCTTTCTTATGCTGCTCCTCTTTTTATCACTATTTTATCCATTTTGTTATTAAGTGAAAAAGTTGGTATTTTTAGATGGGCTGCAGTTTTAATTGGGTTTATTGGGGTGGTTGTAATTTCTGAACCTGGTTTTAAAGAAATGAATTTTCTTTATTTTTTACCAATAATATTTTGCATTGGGATGGCATTTGTAACAATTGCAATTAGAAAACTATCTACGACAGAACCTACTTGGCTTATATCAATTTTTTTTACAATCACAATATCAATTGCAGGCTTAACCACAATCCCGATGGGTTGGGTGATGCCAAATTTTCAAGATTTTATTCTTTTAGCTTTAATTGGAGTTACGGGGGGAGCTGCAAACTTATTATTAACCCAATCATATAAACTTTCAGAAGTATCTTTAGTTGCACCATTAAAATACTTATCGTTAGTTTTTGCTATCATTTTTGGTTATATGATATGGAATGAAATACCAACTTTAAAAACATTAATTGGTGCATCACTAGTAATACTTTCTTCTTTTGTAATATTTAGAAGAGAAATTTATCATAAGGAAACAATACCCTCAAATATTAGACATGAGTAAAACACCAAAATATTGGAATATAGGTAAAAAATATTTATCTAGAAAAGATAAAGTTATGGCGCAGCTGATTAATAAATATAAATCTCCATCAGAGACCGTACTTACCTCCAGAAAAGATGTTTTTTTTTCATTGTGCAAAAGTATTATTGGACAGCAAATTAGCGTTGCGGCAGCTAACTCAGTTTTTTTAAAATTTAAAAAAAAATGTAAAAATAAAATTAATGCAAAAACAATCTCTAAGCTATCAGTCATTCAACTTAGAAGTTGTGGATTAAGTGGACAGAAGGTTAAAGGAATAAAAAATTTGGCCAAACAAATATTAAATAAATCATTCAACCCTAAGCTAATTCCTAAAATGTCTGATGAGGAGGCTATTATTTATTTATCTCAGTTAAGACAAATAGGAAGATGGTCAGCAGAAATGATTTTATTATTTACTTATAACCGTTCAAATATTTGGCCGATACAAGATATTGGACTTTTACGAGCGATTTCAAAAAATTATAAGAAAAAATATTTACCACCAGAATCTTATGTAAAATTATTAAATAAAAGATTTACACCATATTGTTCGGCTGCTACTTGGTATTTATGGAGAAGTATTGATCCAGAACCTATTCAGTACTAAAGCCTTCTACGATTTGTAAGTTTCTATCCGTAGTGTCTTTTGCTAAGGCCCAGCCATCTTGATATTCTTTAGAGTCATGGCATTTAATAGCTTGCTCATGATTTGGAAATTCCCAAATAACAGTTCTTGGATAATCTTCACCTTCTAAAGTTTTAAATTTTCCACCTCTTACGAGCGCTTTTGCTCCGTAACTTTTTAGAACTTTAGTGACTTTTTCACCGTAATTATTAATATTTTCTTGGCTATCTATTCTTTTGTATAAAGCAATCCAGTAAGCTTTCATTATTTCTCCTTTTTAAATAATTTTTTATATGATAATGAATTTTATGGCAGAGAAATTAATT
>JABMNQ010000171.1 GCA_013204495.1 Candidatus Pelagibacter sp. | reverse complement strand
CCATAAATGAAATCATTGTGCCATTACCATAATTAGCTGCTTCTTTATTATGGGGCTTTGTTACATAAAACTCTATTTGTTCAGGGGTATTTATTTGAGCATAAGAAATATATTTGTCTGTAGTTTTTACTTTTATAATTCCAAGATAAATAGCAACTGCATCATAGAATTTACCAGATTTATTAAGATCGTTTGATCCAACCATTACGAATGCAAAAAGTTTTTTCATAGTTAATGCTACCTTATATTAGATACAAAGTCCTAGATGTATTATAACGGTACGCAATAACAAGTAGTCAATCCATTTTTGGTAGACCGAACATTCCTTTGCCTCTCCAAAGTACAAAAGTTAAAATTGCTTCTTTATTTGTAATCATAGAATGACTCTGCCAACTATGATGCATTTTTGTTTCATTAGGGTTTAATAAGATTTCCTCTTCTTTTGTTCGAAATATAGCATTGCCACCTAGATTTAAATATATTTCTTCAGCCTCATGACTATGCCAATCATAATCTAATCCATTTCCCCAATAACCTATGAAACCTCTAAGTTGAGTTGAATGAAAATGCCCCTCGGGTCCAAAAAGTTCACAATAGCCATAGCGGTTGTAAAGATCATGACCAACCTCCTCTTCTGTATAAGTTCTTTTCCAATACATTAAATTTACATTTGCTTTAATAGCTTCAATAAGAGGATTTGTTTCTGTTGTACCGCTAAGAGGAAAATTTTCTACAAGTTTGGCCGCAGGTATCATTCTTGTTAGTAAATTTGAATTAACTAGATCATCGGGCCATTTAGCAAATTTTTTTAGATCTAGATTTGATTGATAAAGATTTGATGCTGCCTCAAGAATATTTATCATCTCTTAATGATACCTGATACTAGATACGGAGTCTTAGATGTATTAGTTAGGTTTTGTGGGTTAATTTAATGTAATTACTGTTCCCGGTTGCATTGTGGTGGTAGCCTAGTTCATGGTACAGGGCTGAGGGAAAGTTGTTATTTATTTTTATTCTATATTTGTAGTTTCAAAATCACATTGATAATGCTCTAAGAACCTATCATTTTTATAATCGTACTTTGACATGGTCATGCTAGGTTTTGTATCTCCTTCAAATACAATCATTTGAAACCCTAATTCATAATCTGCAAATTTTTCTGTAGCTGTGGGTCTTAAAGTTCCAGTAAGTAAATACAGAGAAAATATGGAAAACCACTTCATGTATGGGAAAAATAAAAGAATTCCTAAACACATGACTGAGTATTGAGATAAAACTTAAAAAATATTTTTAATTAGCTCAATCATTCTTGGTTGCGCTAATAAATTCCTACAAACATTCACCACCGTCTACAACTAAAGCTTGGCCAGTCATAAAGCTTGAGTCTGATGATGCTAAAAATAATGCTGCATCAGATATTTCTTTTGAAGACGCAAACCTTTTCATTGGAATATTTTTTGAAATATATTTTAGTAAATTTTTTCGGCTTCCCATTTGTTTTGTAAATGGATCATTAAAAGGTGTGTCAACCCAACCTGGGCAAAGCGCATTTACTCTTATATTAAACTTAGCGTAATCTTTTGCTATTTGCTTAACCATAGCCACAGCTGCATGTTTTGAGGTTGCATAAGCCACCATTTCACTATCATAAATAACACCAGAGTTAGATGAGGTCACAATTATCGATCCTTTTTTTCTTTTTTTCATAAAAGGCAAAGCCAATCTAATAAAATTAAAATGAGATTTAACATTAATCTTATAAGAATCATCCATACCTTTTGGATCAACTTGTTCAGCCGTACCTTCAACTTGAATACCGACATGAGAATGTAATACGTCAATTTTTTTAAACTTTTTAATAGTTGTATTAACAATGTGTTTAATATCTCCTTCGTTTGAGATATCTGCTAAAAATTATAAAGTTGATGTTTTTTTAAATTTTCTTTTAATTAATAAATCAATCTTATTTAGTAAATTTTGATTTCTATCAATTAATACTATCTTAGCTCCATTTGAAGCATAATTTAAACTACATTCTTTTCCAATTCCCGATCCAGCACCTGTTATAATGACCACTTCATTTTTTAATTTCATTTTTTTGATCCTTTATTACTATAATTTTTATATTTCATTAATAAATGTGATGCTAATAATAATAAAATTGTAAATGTTAAAATTAACGTTGCAATAGCATTAATTTCTGGAGTAACACCTCGTCTTATTGAAGAAAATACATAAACTGGAAGAGTGGTTTCTGATCCAGCAACAAAAAAAGCAATAATAAAATCATCAAAACTAAATGTGAAACTTAATAAAAATGCTGATAATATAGCTGGGAATAGTTGGGGTAGTGTTATTTTCAAAAATGTTTTGACTGGTGTGCCATAAAGATCATTGGATGCTTCAATCAAATTTCGATCCATACCATTCAATCTTGATCTGACAATTAAAATTGATAGAGACATTGTAAATAAAGTATGTGCTCCTATTAAGGAAACATATCCTAGATTTAATAGAGGAGGTTTTCCAAAACTTGTTGGCCATATATTTGCTAGTAATGGATTTAAAAATTTAAATAAAGTAACTAAAGCAATCAATGTAGCAATTCCAATAACAATGCCTGGGATCATTACAGAAATATAAACAAGAGAGTCATAAAATACTCTTAATTTTCCTTTCAAGTTGTTTAAACCTATTGCTGCCATAGTGCCAAACGTACTTGCTAAAATTGCCGAAATCAAAGCAACCATGAGGCTTGTGTTAAATGCATCAATTAAAAAAGGATTATCAAAAAGTTTTGGGTACCATTTTAATGAAAACCCTTGAAAATCACTCGCATGTTTTCCTGAATTAAAACTAAAAAAAACAATTATTGCTATAGGAAAATACAAAAAGAAATAAATTAAATAAGCATATAATCTCATTTTAAATTATTGAAACTTCCTCTCTATTATTTTTGGAATTAATAAACTTCATATAAATACTTACAATGATTAACATTATAATCACCAAACTACATGCTACAGCCGAACCATATGGCCAATTCCTGGATTGTAAAAATAAATCCACTAAAGCATTACCTACAAAAAATACCTTACCACCTCCAAGAAAAGCAGGTATTAGAAACTCACCCATAAGCAAAATAAATACCAGCATGCAGCCAGTTGCAATTCCAGGAATGGATAATGGAATAATTATATTAATAAAATTTTTAAAATTTGAAGCTCCTAAATCACTTGATGCTTCAAGCAATCTTTTATCAAGTTTTTCAAGACTTACATAAATTGGCAAAACCATTAAAGGTAAGTAACTATAGACAATGCCAACGAGTACTGCAAAAGATGTATTAATTAATCTTAAATTTTCTATACCAACATATTCTAATAAATTAGGTATACCTTTACTTCCCAAAATGAAAATCCAAGCATAAGTTCTAATTAAAATACTGGTCCAGAAAGGTATGATAATTAAAATTAATAATAAATTTTTTTTATTATCTGCAACTTTAAAAACTAAATAGTATGCTAAAGGATATCCAATAATTAAAGCTGTAATTGTTCCTATGGGTGCTAATGTCAAAGTATTTTTAAAAGCTACAAACCTTGCAGGTAAATTTAAGTACTGGTCAAATGTAAATGATGGGATGTAACCACCGTTAGGTGCTCTCTCCCCAAAGCTAAAAATTGTTATTACAATTAAAGGAAGGATTAACATGACCCCAAACCAAAATGATGCTGGAAATAACATTATCCGATTCAGCCATTTTGAATTTAGGGTCAAATTACTATTTTTTATTAAGCAGATTTAAATCTAGCCATTAATTCTGCTCTATTAGGATCTGTTAAAGTAACTGCAGCTCCAAACTCTAAAGCACTTAATAAATCTTTAGCAGGATATAAAATTGGATCCTCTAAAAGTGATTTAGGTAATAAAGCATTAGTTCTACTATCTGCAGAAGGATAACCATGAGCTAATACTTCTTTAGAATTAACTTGTGGATCCAACAAATAGTTGATTAAAGCATAAGCTGCATCTCTATGTGGTGCTCCTTTTGGAATAGCGTAATAGTCACTCCATAGTTCTCCACCTTCTTTACCTAATACAAAAGTCATTTCAGGTAAATCAGAGTTAAGTTGTTTGCCATCACCTGTCCAACACATTGACATCCATGCATCGCCATTTCTTAACGATGGTTGATAATCACTGTTAATTGCAAATAGATGTGGCTTACATTCTAACAATAGTTTTTCAGCATCAGCTAATTCTTTAGTATCTACAGAGTTAAATGAGTAGCCAAAATATTTTAATGCATTACCAATTGTAGTTAACTGATAATCATGCACCATTGTTCTACCTGAAAAACTTGTTTTAGTTAGATCCCAAAACTCTTTCCATGTAGTTGGAGTTTTTTTAGTATGTTTAGTATTTACAACATACCCAGTTGTTCCCCAGTTCTTTGGTACAGCATAAACTTTGCCATTAACTTTTCCAGCATCTGAAAATCTTTTTTCAAATGAGCCAGCATTATAATTGCTCAATTTTGAAAGATCCAAAGGTTCAATTAAATCTTCATCAACATAGGTAGAGATTGTGTAATTTGTTGGAACGAATACATCCCATCCACTTCCACCAGCTTGAAGCTTAGCCAACATTTCTTCATTTGAACCAAAAACATTAACTCGTACACTTGCACCAGTTTGTTTTTTAAAGTTTTCAAAGTTATTTACATCATGGTAGTTTGGCCATGTTGCTAAGACAACTCTATCACCAATATTTGCATTCGCTTTAGAACCAAAAGAAGAAAGTCCATATGCTGAAAAAACAGCAGTTGCTAAACCTAATCCTGTTCTTCCTAAAAACTCTCTTCTAGTAGTAGAGCCTTTTTCATATTTTCTAAGTTCTTTTAGAAACTCTTTTTTCGTTATGTTTTTTTTCATTTAAGTAATCTCCTTATATTATATTCACATTTTAATAGAAAAACGTATTGAAATCTAGATATATTTTTAGTTGTTTTTTAAAAGAATTATATCACCAGCATCAATCCATAAATTAATTTCAGTCCCAGGATTTATTTTTTTATCTTCTTCTCTTGAATTCGTGTTTAAAAAATAGAACTCACCTATTTCATTGTTTGAAAGATAGTACTCAGTATACTCACCTAAAAAAATTTTATTTAAAACTTTAGATTTAAGTAATAATCCATTTTTTAAGCTTACATCATAATTAATTTTAAGTTTTTCAGGTCTAAAAGACATAATCGCTTTGTCATTTTGATTAAAATTTATTAAATTTTTATTTAAATTTAAAAGCTTATTAT
>JABMNQ010000170.1 GCA_013204495.1 Candidatus Pelagibacter sp. | reverse complement strand
TTTTGTTTTTTTAATGTGGCACTTGCAGTGCTGTCGGTAGTTAGTTTTTCCACATAAGTAGACGTACCAAGATTTAAATATAAGTTGTCATAATATTCAAATCCACTTCCAATTGCAAATCCTGTCTTATTCGACTCGTAACCAAAAGTTTCTAAACGATCTGTAGATCTACTTTCTACTGAAAAATTTAAAGATCTATTTGAACCTTTATAATTAGGGTTATTTAAAGAAACAATACCCTTAACTGTCTCTGTACTAATAGATAAATCTGTACCAAAGTCAATCCCACGGCCAAGAAAGTTATTTTCTTTAACACCAAATGCAACAGTGCCACCACCAGTACCAACTCCTGCGCCAGCCATAATTTCTCCAGTAGGTTTTTCAGCAATTGTTATATTTATAATTTTTTGGTTTTTTAGAGTTCCATCTATAATTTGATCTTCAACTTTGCTAAAAAAATTTAATGCTTTTAAGCTGTTTAAAGTTTTTTTATGCAATAGTTCGTTAAAACCATCACCTTCATCGATAGAAAATGTATTTCTTATAACCTCTTCTTGTGTAACGTTATTTCCAAAAATGTTAATTTTTTCTACATAAAATTTTTCAGATTCATCAATATTGAATGTTAAATTAATTAAATCATTATTAATATCTTCAGTAACTGTTGCTTTTAAAAATTCATATTGTTCATTTAAAACAATGTCATCTATTTCATCTAAAATTTTGTCAATAGAATTTAATGAATAATCTTGACCTTTAAGATCAGAAAACATTTTGGTTAATTTTTCAAAATTTTCAATATCATAATCAATAGGAAGTTTTAAAATAAGATCATTAAAAAAATATTTATTTCCAGAGGCAATATTGTAAATAAGTTCAAATTCATTATTTCCTAAATAGTTAGCAAATGAAGAATCAATTTTTACATTATAATACCCTTTGTTTTTATAAAAATTATTCATTAATCTTTTATCAAAATTAATTAAATTTTCATTTAAAAACTTTTTACCAGATATAATTTTCCAAAATTTATACTCTTCACTAAGAATAATATTTCTCAATGTGTTATCTTTAAATTTTTTATCACCAATAAATGAAATCTTTGATATTTTAGCCTTTTCTCCTAAATCAATCTTGTAAAAGAGGTCAATTTTATTATCTTTTAAATCTTTATATGACGAAGTAATTTCTGAAAAATAATATCCATCATTTTTTAGGAAATTTAAAATAGCAACTTCATCAACTTTAATTAAATTTAAATTGAATGAAGATCTATTTTTTAGAGATAGAATATCATATAAATCTTCTTCTGTTCCTTTTCGTTTAATACCCTCGATAAATACAGTTTGAATTATTGGATTTTCAATAACCCTAATAATTAAATTCTTATTTTCAATTTTAACAACAACATCTTTAAAAAAACCAGATTGATATAATTTTTTTAAAATGTCATTAATAGAATTTTCATCTAAAAACTGCTCATTAGTTAGATCTGAAAAAACAAGTATAGTTTCATCTGAAATTCTTTCATTGCCATTAATTAAGATATTCTCAAATTCTTCAGACTTTAAAGATGAAGTGAGAAAAATTAATATAGTTAAAATTTTAAAAATGTATTTAAACATAGTGATCTTATACACTTGTGGTATTAATTTTTAAACTGACATAATCAGCTAATTTTTCAATTTGGTTGATAGTTTTTGGTCTAATTTTAATAAATTTTTTGAATTCTTTGCGACTTATGAATTTTAAAAGCTTTTTTGAAATATCGGTAAACTTTATTTCATTTTTTAAAAATTTATTTACCAAACTGTCGTTGGCACTCACAATAATAGTTTCAAAAAGAGAATCTTCATTTTTTAATGAATTGATTATTTTAATCAATGGATATCTATTTTTATCAATTTTTTTAAGATCTAAATTATTTAAAGTTTTAATATTGAGAGGATAAGATTTGATCTTATAATTTTCTTCTTGATGTAATGAATTAAAAATAGGAATTATCATATTCGTATCGTGTAAAAGTAATTTTGTTAAACCATTATCGAATTTAACTATAGCGTGCAAATATGATTGTGGATGAATTAGTATTTCTAGTTGGTTATATTTTAAATCAAATATCTTTTTTGCCTCAATAACCTCAAAAACTTTATTCATCATAGTGGCAGAGTCTATTGAAATTTTTTTGCCCATTGACCAATTAGGATGTTTTAAAGCTTTTTTGGGTGTAATATTTACGAATTGTTTTAATGGAAGTTTTCTAAAAGGTCCACCAGAAGCTGTTAAATAAATTTTTTCAAAATTTTTATATTTGCTATTACAAATCAAAGACCAGATTGAGAAATGTTCTGAATCAATCGGAATAAATTTAGTTTTATATTTATTTAAATCTTTTTTAATTAAGTTCCATCCACAAATTATTGATTCCTTATTTGCTATAGCAATAACTTTAGTAAATTTTATTATATCCAATGTTGGCTTCAATCCCTGAAATCCTGTGATAGCACTCATTGTATAATCGACTTTAGTATTTTTAAATATTTTTTTGAATATAGAAAAATTATTATGAACATTTATATTTTTGTTTTTAATGATTTTTTTTGCTTTTAAAAAAGAATTTTGATCTGTGATTATTAAATTCTTAACATTAAAGAATTTAGCTTGTTTAATTAATTTTTTATAATTCTTATTTGCTGATATTAATTGAATATTAAAATATTTTTTATCTTTTTTAATTATATTAAGTAATGAAGTGCCAATAGAGCCTGTTGAACCAAAGATAACGATTTTTTTCATATTAAAAAATAGCAAATAATAAAATACCAATTGGTATTGAGAAAATTATTCCATCAACCCTATCAAGAAAACCGCCATGTCCTGGTAATATATCGCTTGTATCTTTAACTTTTGCTTTTCGTTTAAGAAAAGAAATAAATAAATCTCCTAGTTGTGAGGTTAAGGATATTAATATTGTAATTAAGATTAAAATTAAAAGACTATAAGCTATTAATTCTTCTTGAAAAAAAGGTATTAAAAATAACGAAAATATAAATGAACCAATTGAACCAGAGACTGTTTTGTTGGGGCTTATTTTGATAAGTTTTTTCCCTTTAAAAGTCTTGCCAAAAACAAGTCCTCCTACATCAGATAATACTGCAACTAAAACAGAATATAACAAATACAGTTTTAAATTTGGATAATAAGATTCAATAGCAAATATAAAATAAACTAATAATGATAAATATAATAATGATATAGCTTTAAATGCAAATCTTAGCAGCTTAACTTTAAATTTATTTCTTGGTAATATTTTTGATATTAAAGCATAAAATTCAATCCAAACAATCATTGCTATAATTATCATGGCAATAATCTTAATAAAAGTGTAAAAGTACATTGCTGCAAGCAAAGAAATCAATAATATTGATGTAATAATTCTTTTTTTTAATTCATTGCTCATTATATTGATCCAAAATTTCTTTTTATTGATTTAAATTTACTTAATATTTTCTTAAAATCATTACTTTTAAAATCTGGCCATAATTTTTTTTCAAAGAAAATTTCTGTATATGCTAACTGCCAAAGCATAAAATTACTTAATCTCTGAGTATTTCCTGTTCTTATCAATATATCAGGATCTATTATATTTTTTGTAAATAAATTTTTATCAATATTATTTTCATTTATTTTAATTTTTTTTTTATTGATGGTCTTTATGGAGTTAATTAACTCGTTTTTTGAACCATAATTTAAAGCCACATTTACCTGTAAAGATGTATTTTTAGAAGTTTTCGTTTCTGAATTTTTTATAAGTTTTTTTAATTTGAGTGGTAACTTATTTATTTCACCAATAAACTTTAATTTGATATTTCTTTTAATTAAGTTGTCAATTTTATTAGTTAAAAAATTTTCTAATAAACTAAATAGGAAATTTATTTCTTTTTTTGGTCTTTTCCAATTTTCAGTTGAAAAGGTATAGAGGGTTAAATATCTAATATTTATCTTTAGACATTCATTAATAATAGATTTAACACTATTTAAGCCTGCTCTATGACCTGCATTTCTTGAATTTTTGTGTTTAATGCCCCATCTACCGTTTCCATCCATAATAATGGCAACATGTTTAATTGGGTTCATATTGTCATTATTTCTTTTTCTTTGGTCTCTACTTTTAGGTCAATTGTTTTAATGTGATTGTCAGTAAATGTTTGTACTATTTTTTCATATTTTTTCTCGTCGTCTTCACCAATTTCTTTATTCTTAAGAAGGTTTTTTAAATCATCATTTGCTTCTCTTCTGATATTCCTTATTGATACTTTGCATTTTTCGCCCATAGATTTAATTACTTTTTTTATTTCCACTCTTCTTTCTTCACTTAAATCGGGCACTGGAAGCCTGATCAACTGACCATCAATTTGAGGATTTAAGCCTAATTCAGATTTTTTTATAGCAGAATCTACTAAAGATACATTATTAGCATCCCAAACTTGGATATTAATCATTCGGGCCTCAGGTGTTGTTATGCTTGCAACTTGATTTATAGGCATAGCTTGCCCATAAACATCTACTTTAACAAGATCAAGCATCGCGGCATTGGCTCGACCAGTTCTTAAAGATGTTAATTCTTTTGAAAAAACCTCAATGGTTTTGTCCATTTTTTGATTATATATTTTATCATCAAACATTTATTCACCAATTTTTAATCTGCAAAAATCTTTAATTTTCAAACTGGAGATATTAAGATCGTTAACAATGTCTTGAACTTTCTTTTTAGGCTCCATTACCCAAGCTTGAGATAATAAGGAATTTTCTTCTTTAAATTTTTTCATTTTACTTAGGCTAATTTTTTGAACAATATCGTCTGGTTTTCCAGAATTTTTTAACTCTTCAGTAACAAGCTCCAATTCCTTTTGTAACAAATCCTTATTAATAGAATCAGAGTTTAGTGATAATGGGTTAGATGCAGCTATATGCATTGCTAACTGTTTTCCAAAGGTTTTTATTACATCTGAACTCTCATTACTCTCAAGAGACACAATAACAGATAGCTTGGATAAATTATCTTTTACCACTGTATGTAAATAATTAAAATTTTTAGATCCAGAATTATTAAATGTCTTAACTCTTCCAATTGTTATTTTTTCACCCATCTTAGCGATAAGAGCAACTAAACTATCCTCAACTATTTCACCATTAGACATTTTAGATTTTTTTAATTTGTCCAAATCAGATTCAGATTGATTATTTAATTCACTCAATTCTTTTGCAAAAGAAACAAAATCATCATTTTTTGCTACAAAGTCTGTTTCACAATTAATTTCAATAACTGAAATTTTATTTTCATCACCTGAAGTTGCGATAACTCCTTCTTTAGCATCTCTTGACATTTTTTTAGATGCTTTTGAAATTCCTTTAACTCTTAAAATTTCAACAGCTTTATCTAAATCTCCACCAGACTCTTTAATTGCAAGATTGCAATCTTTAAATCCAGCACCAGTTGCTTCACGTAATTGTTTAACTTTCTCTATATCGCTCATATTAGTTTAATTTGTCCTTATCTTTCTTGGCAAATTTAGCATCTAGTTTTTCTCTATCAATTTCTTGAACAGTTTTAGTAGATGGCTCTTTTAATTTAACATCATCAACATCTTGCTTGTCTTCAATTTTTGATGGTGCAGCTTTTTTTGCATTTTCAATAGTTTCTTTTACTAGATTGCAGTAAAGATCAATTGCTCTTCTAGCATCATCATTTCCTGGTATTGGGAAATCTATTCCATCAGGATTTGAGTTGCTGTCTAGTATGGCACAAATTGGAATACCCAATTTAGACGCCTCCGCAATAGCTAAAGATTCATAATTGGTATCAATAATAAAAACCAAATCAGGAACTTTTTTCATTTCCGCAATTCCCCCAAGAGCTCTTTCTAGTTTATCTTTTTTGACGTTCATTTTTAGTAATTCTTTTTTTGTAAAACCTCTATTTTCAGCAACAAGATCGGCTTCATATTTTTTCATTTTTTTAATAGATCCAGAAATTGTTCCCCAATTAGTCAGCATTCCACCCAACCATCTATAATTTACAAAATATTGACCAGTTTCTTTTGCAACTTCAGCAATAGCTTCAGATGCCTGTTTTTTGGTTGATACAAAAAGTATTTTGCCGTTATTGGCAATTGTGTTGTAAACTTTTTCTAAAGCTACATTTGTAAGCTCTAATGTTTGAGTTAAATCAATAATGTGTATTGAGTCTCTTTTTCCAAAAATGTATTTTTTCATTTTTGGGTTCCATCTTAAAGTCTTATGACCTAAGTGAACTCCTGCTTCTAATAGTTGTTGGATAGTTAGACTTGGTATTTTCATATTTATTCCCGGTTAAGCCACCACAGTAATTTCCATTTAAGGACCGGAGGTATAAAACCACAAACTGTGTGCGTGTTAATTTAATTTAAGAGTTATTTACAAATTATTTAGAAAACAAACAAGTCTTTTTTACTGTATTATTGCTGAAATATCATTGTTTCTTAGGATATTTATGGCTTTTCTATCAATAAAACGCTTATCTTTAAGTTTAAAAGTAATATTTTTATTATCATTTTCTAAATTAATTTTTATCTCAGTTGTTCCCTCTTCTTTCAATAAGTCGGATATTTTGTCGATATCTTCTATGGATTTAATATTGAAAATAATTTCGCCAACCGGCTTATTGAATAAATCTTTAAGAGAGGCAATTTTTTGAACATTAATTCTATTGAATCTATTCTCATCATTAGAAATTGTTTTAATTAAAGTAATGATTAGAGAGTTTCCTTCAATTAAGACTTCCCTATTAAGTTCAAGAATATCAGAGAAAACAAAAAGTTCAAATACACTTGTTAAATCAGTAAATTTTATAACACCATATGAGTTTCCTTTTGCTGTTTTTCGTTCTGTAATCTTTAAGAGAGTAGCAGCAATATTTGCATCCTTGATATTGTCTTCTGAATTAAACTTTAAGTAGTCAACGATTTTATAATCATCAAAAATTTCCTTAAATTGATTTAATGGATGATCGGATATAAAGAAACCAACAGCCTCAAACTCCCTTGAAAGTCTATCTTCAAATTTCCAATCTTCAACATTTAGGATAATTTCATTATCTTGTTCTTCATCCGCACTAAATAAATCTATTTGATTGGCAGCTTTGTTTTCGTGAATATTTTTAGTTTTCAAAATAAAATTGGGAATTGAATTAAATAAAGCTTGTCTATTTTTTTCTATACCATCGAAAGCTCCTGCTTTAACCAACCCTTCTAATTGAAGTTTATTAATGTCCTTTGGATTAACTCTATTTAAAAAATCATTAATTGATTTAAATGCACCATTCATCAGTCTTTCTTGAACTACATTGGAGATTGCTTCAAAACCAACACTCTTAATTCCACCTAAAGCATAGTAAAAATTATCATCATCAAATTTAAAATCAGCAAAGCACTTGTTTATATCAGGTCTTACAACGTTAATATTTATTCTTTTAAGCTCTTCATGAAATTCACTTAATTTATTTTGATTTGATATATCCATAGTCATTGAGGCTGCAAAAAATTCTTTAAGATAATATGTTTTTAGAAAAGCTGTTTGATAGGAAATTATAGCATATGCGGCTGCGTGACTTTTATTAAAACCATACTCGGCAAACGGTTCAATTTTAAAAAAAATACTTGCAGCTATATCTTTGCTAATACCATTTTTAAGTGCCCCCGCTATGAAACCTTGTTTTTGTTTTTCTAGTTCTGCTCTTTTCTTTTTACCCATTGCTCTTCTTAGAATATCTGCTTCACCAGCTGTAAAACCGGATAATTTTTGAGCAATTTGCATTACTTGTTCTTGATATATTATAACTCCATATGTGGGTTTAAGAATATCTTCTAATAAGGGATGTAAATAATCTGGAGTTTGTCTTCCATGTTTACAATCATTATATAAAGGAATATTGCTCATTGGACCTGGTCTATACAAAGCAACTAAAGCAATGATATCCTCAATATGATTGGGCTTCATTTGCAGTAATGCTTCGCGCATTCCAGCGCTCTCTACTTGAAATAACCCGACTGTGTTTCCCGATGAAAGCAGCTCAAAAACTTTTTGATCATCAAAACTTATGTCTTCAATGTTGAAATCTTTAACATTTTTTTTAATCAATTTTTGAGTTCTGTTTATTACTGTTAAAGTTTTTAAACCTAAAAAATCAAATTTAATTAATCCAGCATTTTCAGCTGAATACATGTCGAATTGAGTTGAGGGTAATAGAAGATCTGCAGAAGCATCTTTATATAAAGGAACTATTTCTGTTAATTTTCTGTCAGCTATAACGACGCCCGCAGCATGTGTTGCAACATTCCTATTAAGTCCTTCTAGTTTTAATGAAAGGTCAGTTAGTTTTTTAACGCGAGAATCTTCATTTACTAGTTTTTGAAGTCTTGGTTCATTATTTATACACTCTGTTAAACTTTGCGGCCTGGAAGGATCAAAGGGTATCATTTTAGAGATACTATCAACAAAGCCATAAGGTAAACCTAAAACTCTACCAACATCTCTTATAACCATTCTTGCTTTTAATTTTCCAAATGTAATTATATGGGCAACGCTGTCTTTATATTTTGTAGTTAAATATTTAAAAACAAGATCTCTTTTTTCCTCACAAAAATCTATATCAAAGTCAGGCATCGATATTCTATCTGGGTTTAGAAATCTTTCAAAAATCAAGTTGAATTTTATTGGATCAACATCAGTAATTGATAAGCACCATGCAACAAGAGATCCAGCGCCAGAACCTCTACCGGGGCCAACTGGTATGTCATTATTTTTAGCCCACTTAATATAATCAGAAACAATTAAGAAGTAACTTGGGTACTTCATTTCAATAATAATTTTTAATTCATGATCTAAACGATCTTTATAAGTCAAAAATTTTTTATCTATATTGAGTTTATTTTCTTCCATTTTAAATACTTTTAAAAATTTTGCTTTTAGTCCATTTAATGAATCTTTTTTTAATATTTCATCTGCGCTACCATCTTTTTCAGAGCTTATATTGGGTAATACAGGTTTTGAAGATTGTGGCCTAAAATTACATCTATAAGGTAAATTTTGATTATTTTCTAAAGCCTCAGGCAAATCAGAGAATAAAATAGCCATCTCATCTGAAGATTTAAAATAATGTTGATCACTGTATTTAATTCTATTTTTTTCATTCACATAGGTTTTTTGACCAATACAAGTTAGTGCATCGTGCGCTTCGTGCATATCTTGTGTTAAATAAAAAACTTCATTTGTTGCTATAATGGGTATTTTTATTTTGGATGATTGTTCTAAATTAAATTTTTCAAATGAAATTTCATTTTGATCACCGTGTCTTTGTATTTCTAGATAAAAATGATCATTAAATTCTGATAATAAATTTTTATATAATTTGGCTATTTCATCAAGTCTTCCTTTTTCAAATAACTTTCCAAATAAACCGTGAATTGTTCCAGATAAAAGAACCACACCTTCATTATTATTAAATAATTCTTTAATATTTAAATGTGGTTCTGACAATGCATCATTTTCCAAATATGATCTTGAGGATAATTCAATAATTCGCTTATACCCCTGTTCATTAAGCGCTATTAATGGCAATAAGCCAGTTGTGTCTTCAAACTTAAAATTAATCTGCGTACCTATAATGGGTTGAGTTCCGACTTTAGAAATATTTTCAGCAAATTCTAATGCACCACATAAATTTCTAGTGTCAGAAATACCAAGTGAACTTATTTTTTTTTCTTTACAAAAATTTTTTAAATTTTCAATTTTAATCGCACCTTCACAAATTGAATATTGTGTGTGAACTTTAAAATGATTAAATTCTTTATTATTTAAATCTGGCATTGATAGTTTTTATATTACCATCAATCATTTCTAATTTGCAATCTGCCATATTGGCAAAAAATCTATTATGAGTTGCATAAATTATTAATCTATTTTTATTCTTTAAATTATAGAGAATACTAAAAACCTCTTTTGCTGTAGCTTGATCAAGGCTTCCAGTTGGCTCATCTGCCAATATAATCTCTGGTTCATTAATTAAGGCTCTAGCAATTGCAATTCTTTGCATTTCTCCTCCAGATAATTCCGATGGATAGTGATCTTCTCTTGATGTTAGGCCCATTTTTTTAATAATTATTTTAGCCCTATCTTTAGCTTCATATTTTTTATCCGTGAGAGCTAAATTAGCCAAATAAACATTTTCTAAAGCTGTGAAATCTGAAAGTAAATTATTTTGTTGATATATTATACCAATTTTTTTAGATCTAATTTTGTCATTATTAACTGTTTCTGAAAAATTAATCACTTTATTGCTAATTGTTAAAGTTCCATTAGTTGGTTTATCAATCATTGATAGAATATTAAGCAATGTCGACTTTCCAGAACCAGAAGGACCCATCAGAGAATATATTTTACCCCGAGTAAAAGAATAATTTATTTTTTTTAATACTGCTATTTTTTTGTTATTTAAAAAAGATTTAGAAATATTTTTTAAAGAAATTAGATTATTCATATTTTAAACCTTGTACAGGATCAAGTTTGGAGGCTTTTATTGCTGGATATATTGAAACAATTATCGTTATTCCTATTGAGCATGCAGAAACTATCAAAATTGAAGTTGGGTTTATTTCAGTTGGCATTTTACTTAAAAAATAAATTTCTTCTGGAAATAAGCTGATATTAAATGCATAACTTAAAAACTCTCTTATATTCTCAATATACAAAGAGAACATTACGCCTAAAAAAATTCCAAATATAGTAGCTGTAGTTCCAATTGTAACGCCTACTAAAAAAAATATTTTAATAATCGATTTATTTAAAACTCCAATAGATTTAAGTATAGCTATATCTTTTGTTTTGTTTTTAACTAAAATTGTAAGACTCGAAATTATATTAAAGGCCGCGACAACAATAATTAGTGACAGAATTATAAACATAACATTTCTCTCAACTTTTAATGCTGAAAATAATGACCTATTCGTATCAGCCCAAGTATAAACAAATTCATCATTAAATATTTTTTGAACTATGATTTTAACTTCAGTAATATTAGATGGATTTTTTAAATAAATTTCTAAGTTTCTATCTTCTTTTTTATAATCAAAAAAATTGTCAAGCTTGTCGAGGTTTATAAATGCTATATTACTATCAAAGTCTGCTAATCCACTTTCAAAAATTGAACTTACAATAAAGACTTCTTGTTTAGGCAAATTGCCAATGATTGTTTCTATTCCAGATGGAGACATGATTGATATTTTATCACCAATATTTAAATCTAAATCAAAACTTAACTCCTTTCCTATTGAGATATTATTTTGATTAAGATTGTTAGCTTCGCCAGTTAATTGACCTTTTGTTACAACATTTAGTTTGGTAAAGTCTTTTGGATTATAGCCTCTTAAAACTATGCCTTTTGTGTATTCTTTACTTATTATGATGGCTTCTCCAGAATTACTAAATACTAGGTCTTCAGAAATTTTTTCTAACTCATGATTATTAATTTTATCTATATTAATTGAATTTCCATAGGGCTTTACTGTTACATGCGCATTAAAACCAACAATCTTATTAATAAGTTCAGTTCTAAAGCCATTCATTACTGACATCACAATTATCAAAACGGCAACACCTAAACTTATTCCAATAAATGAAAAGATAGAGATAATATTTAAAAAGCCATCTTTTTTTCTGGTTTTTAAATACCTAAATGTAATTTCTTTTTCTAATTGTGAAATCAATTTGATTTAAGTTTGTTTATTTTATTTGCTATTTCTTCAATCCCTATTTTTTTAGAATCTTTTCCAATTTCTTTAAACTCAAATAAAACTCCCTCACTATTATTTCCTATAATGATTTGAAATGGTACACCAATTAAATTAAACTTTTTAATTTTAGATGAAATATTTTCATCTGTATCATCAATAATTGTATCGATATTTTTAGATGTTAAATATTTATATGCTTGATTAGATTTTATTAAGTTAATATTTATTAAGTTATTTTTTTTAAGCATTGGAATAATTGCACACTCATATGGAGCAACAGATAGTGGCCATTTCATAATTTCATTTTTATCATCATATTTTGCTTCAATTATGGCACCCACTAATCTCGAAACACCTATTCCATAGGATCCCATTTTTACAAAATTTTTTACTCCACCTGGAAGATCTATAGCTGCATTTAAAGCTTTTGAATATTTATCACCAAAATAAAAGATGTGTCCTACTTCAATGCCTTTAGCAATCAGTCTATTTTCTTCAGAAACTTTTTTTTCAAACTCATCTTTGTTAAATTTTTCATCAGCAACAGAATAGTATTGTTCGTATTTTTTTCTTAAATCCTCTAAAGACTTTCTGTCCATTACTGAGCCTTCACTATCTAAATCAAAAACTCTTTTATCCGTGAAAATTTTACTTTCACCTGTATCTGCTAAAATAATAAATTCATGAGAAAGGTTTCCACCTATAGGTCCTGTATCAGCTGCCATTGGAATGGCTGAAAGTTCTAATCTTTTAAATGT
>JABMNQ010000169.1 GCA_013204495.1 Candidatus Pelagibacter sp. | reverse complement strand
TGCATCTACTGGTTCCGCATTTACTAGAATTCCTAATTTTACTAAATCACCTTCTCTGTGTCCAATAATTTCATAATCAAAACTTGCATATCCACTCGTCATTGATTTGAGTCTGTCATTAAAATCAAAAACAACTTCGTTTAAAGGTATTTCATAATTTAAAACAGCTCTATTTCCAGAATAGCTCAAGCCTGATTGTATACCTCTTTTATCTTGGCAAACTTTTATAATGGCTCCTAAATATTGATCTGGAGTAATAATTGTTGCTTTAATCCAGGGCTCTTCAATAAATTTAATTAATGTTGGATCTGGTAAACTGGAAGGATTTTGTAACTCTATTACTTCCCCTTTATTCATATGAACTTTGTAAACTACACCGGGTGTTGTTGTTAATAAATTTATATCAAATTCTCTTTCTAATCTTTCTGTAATAATTTCTAAGTGTAGAAGGCCTAAAAATCCACATCTGAAGCCTAAACCTAAGGCAGATGAAGATTCTGCCTCAAAAGAAAAGCTAGCATCATTCAATTGTAATTTACTTAAACCATCTTTTAGTTTTTGGTATTCTGAACTATCAACGGGAAACAATCCACAAAACACAACTGGTTTACTTGGCTTAAAACCTGGTAGTGCTTCTTGAGGTGGTTTAGTGGCATCACAAATGGTATCTCCAACTTTTGTTTGAGATAGCACTTTTATTCCAGTTGTTATAAATCCAATTTCTCCTGCGTTTAATTCATTAACGTCAGTGGCTTTGGGTGTGAATACTCCAACTTTTTCAATAATATATTCTTGTTTAGTAGATAGCATTTTTATTTTCATATTTTTAGAAATTTTTCCATTAATAACTCTAACTAAAATAACCACACCTAGATAAGTGTCATACCAACTATCAACTAATAAACATTTTAAATCAGCATCTTTTTCTCCTTCTGGAGCTGGTAAAGAAACAATAATTTGTTCTAGAATATCCTCTATACCCTCACCTGTTTTTCCAGAGCAAGGTATGGCATTTGAAGTATCAAGACCAATTACATCTTCTATCTGTTTTTTGGTTTTTTCCAAATCTGATGCTGGTAAATCAACCTTATTTAAAACTGGAACTATTTCATGTTTAGTATCTAGGGCTTGATAAACATTAGCCAGTGTTTGAGCTTCAACACCTTGAGTACTATCAACAATTAAAATTGATCCCTCGCAAGCATATAGCGACCTACTAACTTCGTAACTAAAATCAACATGGCCTGGTGTATCAATAATATTTAAAATATAATCTTTACCATTTTTAGCTTTATAATTAAGTTTTACAGTTTGAGCCTTAATTGTAATCCCTCTTTCTCTTTCAATATCCATTGAGTCTAACACTTGTTCCTTCATCTCTCTTTCAGTAAGTCCACCACACCTGTGAATTATTCTATCTGCAATGGTAGATTTGCCATGATCTATATGGGCAATAATTGCAAAGTTTCTAATGTGATCAATTTTTGTCATGCTTATGATCTAATCTTTGCGTCAGTTTTTGATTCTACTGCTGAAATAATAAGTTGGTTAATTTTATTTAAATCTTCTTCATTTAATGTTTTTTCTAAAGATTGAATGGTTACATTTAATGCAATTGATTTTTTATCTTCTGGAATATTGGCTCCTTCATAAACATCAAAAACCTTAACAGATCTTATTAATTCTTTATCTACGTTATAAATAATATCTATTAATTCCTGAGCTCTAAAATTTTTATCTAAAACAAAAGCAAAATCTCTTTCGGATTTTTGAAAATCTGAATATTTATATTCAGTTTTTTGATCTTTTAAGGATTTTTTTGGTTGTTTTATATTGTCTAAAAATATTTCAAATCCAACTAATGCTTCAGTCTTAATATCTAATTTCTTTAATATTTTTGGGTGAATATCTCCAAAAAAAGCTACAACTTTTTCCTTACCTTTATTTAAAAATAATCTACCCGATTTTCCTGGGTGATAATAATTAGGTGTTTCATCGTCTATATAAAGTTTATCTTTATCAAATCCTGCTTCAACTAAGCTTTGAATAACATCTCTTTTAACGTCAAAGACATCTACCAACCTTTCTTTTTCTATCCAACTCTGTCTGGCTAGTTTTCCTGATCTTAAACCACTAGCTACTGATTGTTGTTCACCTGGTTGGGTTCCAAAAAAAGTAGGACCCACCTCAAATATTGAC
>JABMNQ010000168.1 GCA_013204495.1 Candidatus Pelagibacter sp. | reverse complement strand
TGACAATTATCAAAAATTAGAAACAGAATTGGTTGATAATAAACTTTCTCAATATGTACAAAAACAATTAGATAACAGAGACAAAACGGGATTAGTTAATTACCTATTATTTGAAAACGGTAAGATTGTTATCAATAAGAAAAATTATACTGATGAGATTAAAAAGAACAAAAATATATTAATGTCAAATTCTGTAGGAAAATCTATGATCTCATATGTTATAGGTCATGCTGTTTGTAAGTATGGTATTGATCTAAATGCCAAAATGAATGATTGGGATGTTTTAAATGATACTCTATATGCAGATAGTACTTTATTACAAGCACTTAACATGAAAGCCGGCGATCAAAATTATGTAGGTGAAAGAAAATTCAGAGGTGATGGTTTTGTTCATGGTGATGAAATGAACAGAATCAATACAAAAACAGTTGCATGGACTATGACGGGATTTTTCAGAGGTTCAAAAAAGGAAAAAGAAAACTCACCTTATAATTACAGTGCAATGTCAACTCAGGTTGCAATCAATTATGTCATACACAAAGTTGGTATAGACAACTATCAGAAACTATTAACAGAAATATTTACTAATCATGCTGGTGTAAAAGATACCGTACACTTTATGAAAGTTTCTTGGTCTCCAAAAGATATTATAAAAGGCAGTCAAAGGTATACTTTCTTTGCAACTTCAGAGGATTATTTAAGAGTAGCAAAAACAATTATGAATGATTACCATTCAGATAGTTGTATTGGAGATTATTTAAGAAACATCTATGACAACAGAGTTAAGAAAAATGTTAAAGATCCAAGAATAACTAATAAACACTCAGCGGCTGCCACTTATGAATATGGTGGTCAAATTCATTTTTCATACAAAGGCATGAAAGATAGAGTTATTTTTGCAATGGATGGTTATGGCGGTCAACAAGTGATAATTGATATGGATAACAAAAGAATATTAATTGTTAATAGTATTGATCAACATTATAACTGGAACAAAATAGTTTATAAGGTAATTAAGAATTAAAAAAAACCCCCGAAACTTTCATTCCGAGGGTTCTAATTTTGTTTAGTATTTGTATCTAGAGTGTTCTCTAGATGGAACCGTATTACATGCGCATTCCACCCATGCCACCCATGCCACCACCCATTCCACCAGCACCAGAATCTTTATCATCTGGTTTGTCGGCAATCATGGCTTCAGTAGTTACAAGTAATCCAGCAATTGAAGCAGCATCTTGTAAAGCTGTTCTTACAACTTTAACAGGATCTATGATACCTTTTACAAACATATCAACATACTCTTCATTCTGAGCGTCATAACCCATATTTTTTTTATTTAGTTCAAGTAATTTTCCAACCACAACTGAACCATCAACTCCAGCATTTAAAGTTATTTGTCTAATAGGAGCTTGTAAAGCTTTAGCTACTAATGCAACTCCAGCTTTTTGATCATCTCCTTTAACCTTAAGTGTGTCTAGACTTTGTGCAGCGTATAAAAGAGCACAACCACCACCAACTACTATTCCTTCTTCAGCAGCAGCTCTAGTTGCATTAAGAGCATCTTCAACTCTATCTTTTTTTTCTTTAACTTCTACTTCAGTTGCACCACCAACTTTGATCACAGCAACTCCACCAGCAAGTTTAGCTAGTCTTTCTTGAAGTTTTTCTTTGTCATAATCAGAAGTTGTTTCACCTACTTGTTGTTTAATTTGAGAACATCTAGCTTCAATCTCAGATTTCTTACCATTGCCGCTAATAATTGTAGTGTTATCTTTGTCAACTTTAACTCTTTTGCAAGATCCAAGATCTGTAAGTTTAACATTTTCAAGTTTAACACCAATATCTTCAGAGATAACCTGACCACCAGTTAAAATTGCAATGTCATCAAGCATTGATTTTCTTCTATCACCAAAACCGGGTGCTTTAACTGCAACAATTTTTAAACCACCTCTAAGTTTATTTACTACAAGAGTTGCAAGAGCTTCGCCCTCAACATCTTCAGAAATAATCATTAGTGGTCTTCCTGATTGTACAACAGCTTCTAAAAGTGGAACCATTGGCTGTAAGTTAGTTAATTTCTTTTCATGAAGCAAAATGTAAGGATTTTCTAATTCTGCAGTCATTTTATCAGCGTTAGTGATAAAGTATGGTGATAAATAACCTCTATCAAATTGCATACCCTCAACAACTTCTAATTCAGTTTCCACTCCTTTTGCTTCTTCAACTGTAATAACACCTTCATTACCAACTTTTTGCATTGCTTTTGCAATCATGTTGCCAATTTCTTTATCACCATTAGCTGAAATAGTTCCTATTTGAGCAATTTC
Source organism: Candidatus Pelagibacter sp. (assembly GCA_013204495.1). GTDB lineage: Bacteria > Pseudomonadota > Alphaproteobacteria > Pelagibacterales > Pelagibacteraceae > Pelagibacter. The sequence continues at coordinate 2,897 of JABMNQ010000168.1, read as the reverse complement.
ATCCGTATCTTTTACTTTTTTTGCTGAAGCAATTAAGCTAGCCTTAACATGTTCCACCGCTGCATCTATTCCTCTTTTAACGTCCATAGGGTTCATGCCAGCAGTAACATATTTTACACCTTCTTTAATAATTGCTTGTGCTAAAATAGTTGCTGTAGTTGTTCCGTCACCAGCTTCTTCATTTGTTTTGCTAGCAACTTCCTTAACCATTTGAGCACCCATGTTTTCAAATTTATCTTCTAAATCAATTTCCTTAGCAACAGTAACACCATCTTTAGTAATTCTTGGTGCACCATAAGATTTGTCGATAATAACATTTCTACCTTTTGGTCCAAGAGTAACTTTTACTGTGTTTGCAAGGATATCAACACCTCTTATCATTGCAGCTCTTGCTTCAGAGTCGAATTTTATAATTTTAGCCATTTTATTTTCTCCTTTAAATTAAATTATTTGCCTGAAATACCCATAATGTCAGACTCTTTCATTATGCTGTATTCCTTGCCATCTATTTTGATTTCAGTTCCTGACCATTTGCCAAAAAGAACCTTGTCACCAACTTTAACATCCATTGGAATTAGTTTTCCATCTTCAGTTTTTGCACCACCACCAACAGCAATAATTTTACCTTCTTGAGGTTTTTCTTGAGCTGTATCAGGGATAATTATTCCTCCAGCAGTTTTTTCATTACTGTCTAAAACTTCTATTAAAACTCTATCGTGTAACGGTTTAAATTTCATAAATCTCCTTTTATTATGCGACTCATATAGCTACTAGCTTAACTATTTCAAGGTTTGGTAAAAAAAATATGTAGGTCAAAAAACCAGAGAAATTGTGATTTTAATAAGCTATACCTCCCATAATGACTAAGAATTTAGATAATGATGGATTAAAGTCAATTGTTAAGAATTATGATATCTTTTATATTGATTTATGGGGTGTTGTTCACAATGGAATAACACTTCATAAAAATGCAATTAAAGCTTTAGAGGAAATCACTAAAGTAAATAAGGATTATGTTCTTTTAACTAATGCACCAAGGCCAAACAAAACCGTAAATTCATTTTTAGAAAAAATGGGTATGAGTAAAGAAATAAGAGAAAAAGTTTATTCATCTGGAGAGGCCTCATTAAATTACTTAAAGAAAAATTCTCTAGAGGAAAAGTTTTATCACGTTGGCCCACCAAGAGATTTTGATTTATTTATAGATTTTAAAAAAAATAAGACCATTGATATTAAAGAAAGCACATATTTGCTCTGCACAGGCTTATTTGAAGAACAGGGTGAGAATTTAAATTATTATAAAGAGCTATTTAAAGATCATTTAAATAAAAAAATGATATGTACAAATCCGGACTTAATTGTAGATAGGGGTAAAAAAAGAGAATTATGTGCGGGATCTGTAGCACTTGTTTTTGAAAAATTAGGAGGCAAGGTTATATATTTTGGAAAACCATTTCCTGAAGTTTACAATCAAGCAATTAATAATCATGGAAAAAAAGTTTTATCGATTGGAGATAATTTAAACACAGATATTAAAGGAGCAAATATTTTAAATTACGATTCTTTAATTATATCCAATGGCGTTCATAGAGATGAAATTGAAAAAGAAGGCATAGATGTGGTTTCAAAAAAATATGAAGTCGTTATAAATTTTATGCAAACAGAATTAAAATGGTAAAATATGAAGCTATATAAAAATTTTAACGTTTCAAAAAAACATAAAAAATCAATTATCTTGATTGGAAATTTTGATGGTGTTCACTTGGGTCACCAAAAATTATTTAGATTAGCCAACACTTACAAAAAAAAATTTAATTTAAATATTGGTGTTATGACATTTGAGCCGATGCCGAAAATGTTTTTTAATAAAAGCTTTAAAAACTTTAGAATTTCAAACATAAATCAGAAAAATCTAATCTTAGATGATCTGGGTGTTGATTTTATAATTACTAAAAAGTTTGATAAAAAATTTTCATCAATTAAGTCTGATTTCTTTATCAGAGAAATTTTGTCAAAAAAATTAGAAGCACAATATATATTTGTTAGTAATAATTTTAGATTTGGCAATAAAAGAGAAGGAGATGTTATGCATTTAATAAAAAATGAAAAAAAATATCACTACAAGATAGTGAAACCTCAACCGCTAATCTTAAATAAAAAAATTATCTCATCAACGTATATTCGGTCTCTTTTAGAAAAGGGAAATTTAAAAAAAGCGAACAAACTATCAAGTAGAAATTGGTCAATTGAAGGAATTGTTCAAAAAGGAAGACAGCAAGGAAAAAAAATTGGCTTTCCTACCTGCAACATAGATATCAAGGATTATGTCATCGCGATGCCAGGAGTTTATGCGGTTAAAGTGAAACAAAAAAACTCTAATAAATCTTTAAAAGCTATTGCAAATCTTGGCTATAGGCCAACTTTTAACCAGAAAAAAATTTTATTAGAAGTTCATATTTTTAATTTTTCTGGAAATCTTTATAATAAGTACTTATCAGTTGAGTTCACAAAATTTATAAGAAAAGAAAAGAAGTTCAAAAACGTCGATCAGTTAAAAAAACAAATTCAAAGTGACTTAAAAGTTGCAAAAAAAAGTTAAAATGAGCAAAGAAAATATAAATTTACCAAAAACTGCTTTCTCAATGAAAGCTAATTTGCAAAATAAAGAACCTGAAATTTTAGAATATTGGAAAAAAATTGATCTTTATAAAGAATTAAGAAAATCTAATAAAGGTAAAGAAAAATTCGTCCTTCATGATGGGCCGCCATATGCAAATGGGAATATTCACATGGGTACAGCTTTAAATAAAATTTTAAAAGATATCATTGTTAAATTTCATCAAATGGATGGAAAAGATTCCGTGTATGTTCCAGGATGGGATTGTCATGGATTACCC
>JABMNQ010000167.1 GCA_013204495.1 Candidatus Pelagibacter sp. | reverse complement strand
TTTCAATTAATACGTGTTAACGAATTTAGGACGAATCAGATACATAATGTTTAAGAGGTAGTGGAGGGAGACTGAAACTACCTCTGTGTTCTCCCAGCCCTCTTTAAAAATACTTTTTAATCTTAGAAATAGTTTTTGCTAATAAAGTTTTTGTATAAGGTTTACCTTTAACCACCCAAACCGATAGTGGCCACGTACTATCTTTAGCGGATCTTGCAATAATATGGATATGTAATTGAGGAACGATGTTACCAATTTTTTCAACATTAAGTTTTTTTGTTTTAAATATTTTTTTTATCAACTTGCTGCAATGAACAATTTCTTTCATTAATAACATTTGGTCTGTTGAGTTAAGTTCGGTGATGTCAGTAGTATTTTTTCGCTTAGGAATTAAAATAATCCAAGGAAATTTAGCGTTATCAATTAAACGGACGCTGCATAACTTTAGTTCTGTTATTAGGTGAGAATCTTTTAAAAAATTTTTGTTTACCTTGTTGGGCATAATTTATTTATAAATATTTCTTTATTTTATCAGAGACAATCACTTTATTATTATTCATATAATCTTCATGATTTTTTTCGATATTTTTTAGTTCATAAAGATAATTAACCATCATACCATATGATCTTTTAAATCCTTGTTCAGATACATTGCCGTTAATAACAATGTCTTCTACAATAGCACCATTCCCTAAGTGAAAACGACTAACATCATTAACTGGTAATCCTTGCTGATTTTTTTCATTTACTATGTAATGCGCAACTAACTTAATTAGTGCTTCTTTATTTTCAATAATTCTACTATCGCCTAATTTTAAATCTTGTGATCTTAAAAAAGATACATCTTGATTTTTAAGATTAGCTAAAATACTTTTAATTTTAGGCTCTTCTAAGTAAGTAAACCATTCAGAAAAACCTGGTATCGGTGACAATGTTCCAAAGTTTTTGATATGAGGTAGCTCTTCTTGAATTTCATATACTACTCTTTTGATTAAAAAATTACCTAACGTAACACGTGATAAACCTTCTTGACAGTTACTAATTGAATAAAAAGTTGCAGTATCGTAAGTTTTTTTCTCATCGTTTGAGGGTTTCATTAACTCCTGGATGGATTTACCAAGGCCTTTTGTAAGAGCTACTTGGACAAAAATAATAGGTTCATCTTCAAGGGCTGGATGGAAATAAGAAAAAAATCTTCTATCTTCACCTAATCGTCTCTTAAGTTCATTCATATCTTTCATTTGATGAACACGCTCGTACTTAATAATTTTCTCTAAGACGGCTGCTTTGGTATCCCATGTTATTTTTTCAAGCTTAAGAAAACCAGGGTTAAACCAACCTTTAAACAAATATCTTAGATCTTCATCAAGTACTTTAAGATCTTTATTATCTTTTAAAACTTTTAATAAATCTTCTCTAAGCTCAACAATAATGGATGTGCCGTTGGGTGCCATATTCATTCTTGTAAAGAGTTCTCTTCTCTTGCCGCCAGATGCTTTAAATAAATTTGCTAGAGTTTTTTCGTTTGGCGAGACTTTATAAAGATTAATAGCTTCATCAACTTCCATAAAGTTTGCTTTATATTTTTCATTAATTCTTTTAAAAAATATCAATTTGTTATCGGTAGATAAGCCTTGATATAACTTGGTAACGTCTCTTGCAACAGTTATACCAAATGCTGCTCCTTTATTTGAAATTAAATCATCACATAAAGATAAAATTGAATCGATATCATTCTTTTTAATATCTTTTCTATTAAGAAGTTTCTGTCCGGCATCCGCAATAGATGAAATTATTTGTTTAAGATTAAACATTTATAATTATCTTTTTTTTATAGTTTAAAGTATTCATATAAAAACTTTGCTGCAATCGTAAGTAAAAAAATACCAAAATATTTACTAATTTTATTCTTATCAATTGTGTGAACAGTTCTTGCGCCAATTCTAGCCATAAATGTTGTAATGGGTATAAAGATTAAAAACGCCGGAATATTTAAAAAACCAATACTTAATGGAATATTTGTTTTTAAATAACTGCCTGTAATCAAAAATCCTATTGCACCAAATAAAGCAATTAAAAAACCGATGGCAGCAGCGCTTCCTATGGCTCTATTAATTGAATAGCCAAAAAACTTTAAAATTGGAACATTCATTACAGCTCCACCAATTCCCATGGGTGCTGAGATAAAGCCAACTAAAAATCCTAAAATAATTTTTAAATGTAGTTTAATTTTAAGAGTTATATTTTTCTCCTTCTCTTTTAATAACAAAAGATAAATACTTAATAAGAATATGACGATTGCAAAGAAAAGAACTAGAGTTTTAGTTTTAAGTGTTGCCGCAAAAATTGTGCCAAAAATTACGCCCAAAACTACAAAAATTCCATAACTTTTCACGATATCAAAATCTACTGCTTTAAATTTATGATGGGTTAAAACGGACACAGTTGAAGTTGGAATAATGATTGCAAATGAAGTTCCAACCGCAAGGTGCATGACGTATTCCTGATTAATGCCTAAAGAGTTAAAAATATAAAATAAAAAAGGAACTGTAATTAAACCACCTCCAATTCCAAATAAACCTGCAACAAATCCAACAGGAATAGCGGTTAAAGCCATTAATAGACTAAAGTAAATGTATTCGTTGGATAATAAAGAGCTAAGCAGACTGGCTTACCGAGGTATCAACATTGTTATATTTAATCTTGTCCATTATATGATCAATCTTTTTAACATCAGCATCTCTAACGCACATGTTTTCACTTAGATATCTTTTCCAAAAGCTAGAACCTGTTTGACCATGAAATAATCCAAGGGTGTGTCTCATAATTTGATTTAATCGAGTTCCTTTTTTAATTTCATCTCTAACATACGGTAGTAATTGTTCAATCACATCTTGGCGACTTGGAACATTTTCATTATTAAATATATCTCTTTCAATATCAGCTAATAAATAAGGGGTGTGATAAGCAGCACGTCCTATCATAACTCCATCAACCTTTTGTAAATGTTCTTTCATTTGGTCAGTTGTTGTAATTCCACCGTTAATAATAATTTCTTCATTAGGAAAATCTTTTTTTAATTTATAGACAAAGTCGTACTTTAAAGGAGGAATGTTTAAATTTTGTTTTGGGGTAAATTTTCCAAGAATAGCTTTTCTTGCGTGGATTATAAAAGTTTTAACACCCGTGCTTTTTAAAGTAGAAATAAAATGATGTAAATTTTCATAGTCTTCAGTATCATCATAACCAATTCTTGTTTTAATCGTAACGGGTAACTTTGTAACGGATTGCATTTTACTTAAACAGTCTGCAACTAAATTTGGTTCTTTCATCAAACATGCGCCAAATTTATTTTTCTCAACTTTTTTTGAAGGACAACCAAGGTTTAAATTTATCTCATCATAACCAAAATCTTCACCTGCTTTGGTAGCTTCTGCGAGTAAGCCTGGAGAAGATCCACCAATTTGAAGAGCTATTGGTTTTTCATTTATATTAAATTCTAATAATTTTTTCTTATCCCCTCTATGAATAGCTTCAGAGACAACCATTTCACTGTAGAGCAGAGTATTTTTGCTAATCAGTCTTAAAAAAAAACGTTCATGACGATCAGTGCAATCCATCATGGGTGCAACGGATACTTTCCTGTTCATACTAAACTTTTATATTATTTTTTTAGCTATTTGTGGTCTCTGAATCATCAGAGTTTACTTCAGTAGTTTCAGTTTCAGATATTTGATCTAAAGAAACTTCTGTATCTTCAGCTCCTACTTCTAACTCGGTATCAACGTCAACTTCTGGTTCTGCTTTTGCAGTTAACTCTTCTAAATCTTCTGGCGCTACTTGAATT
>JABMNQ010000166.1 GCA_013204495.1 Candidatus Pelagibacter sp. | reverse complement strand
GGTTCTGGAGATAATCTTGTTATCGAGCATTTGGATAAAGAAGAAATAATCTTAAAATATTAAAATACCCAACATTATTGTAACAATTTTTTTTTCTAAATTTAGTTCAGGTATATAATTAACTTAATAACAAACTCAAAACTACTATTACCAAAGGTTCTTTCATTTAATTTTATTAATCCATTCTTTCTTTTGTATTTCAGTTAAAAAAGAAGACTTAAATGAATTGACAATTAATTTTTTAATTTCACTTCTTGAAAGACGCAAGGCTTGCTGAATCTCAATTAAATTTTGATTTAAATAACCTCCAAAATAAGCTGGATCATCCGAATTTACCATTACCATTAAATTTAGATCTAGCATTTTTTTCAAATTATGTTCTTCTAATGTTTTAAAAACTTTTAGTTTAATATTTGAAAGAGGACAAATTGTTAAAGGAATTTGAGTTTTTATCAATTCTGCAACTAATTCTTTATCTTTAATGCATTGAACACCATGATCAATTCTTTTTACATTAAGAAGTTTTAAAGCTTCCCATATATATTCGGGTGGCCCCTCCTCACCTGCATGCGCAACAGTTATAAAATTATTTTCTAAAGCTTTTTTAAATAACTTTTTAAATTTTCTTGGGGGGTTGCCTATCTCAGAAGAGTCTAGGCCAACTCCAAATATCTTTTCTTTATGTAAAATAGCTTGATCTAAAATTTTAAAACAAGGCGATTCATCTAAATGTCTTAGAAAACACATTATAATTTTAAAACTTAATCCAAATTTCTGTTCTGCTTTTCTTAAAGCGTTATAAATTCCATTTATTATAACATCAAAATTAATTCCTCTTTCTATATGAGTTTGCGGATCAAAAAAAATTTCTGTATGAACGATATTGTCTTCTTTGCATTTTAAGGCATAGGCCCAAGTTAAATCAAAAAAGTCCTGTTCTTTTACCAATACCTTAGCACTCTCATAATATATTTTTAAAAAAGATTCTAGGTTATTAAAATTATATGCGTTTTTTACATCTTCAATACTTTTAAACGGTATTTGGATATTATTTTTTTTAGCCAAGTCAAACATTTGATCCGGTTCTAGGGTACCTTCTATATGCAAATGTAACTCTGCTTTTGGTGATTTTTTTATAAACTCAAGCAAACTCATATAAAAATTTCAAATTCATTGATGTCTTTCATTAAGCTTTTTTTTATAGACATAAAATTAAGGTCTTTAAAAAATTTTTCATTTATTATAAGTTTCCAAAGTTAATTGAGCAATTATAGATAATGCTATCTCTGGAGGAGATTTTCCACCTAGCTTAATACCTATTGGTCCATGTATTGAATTAATTTCATTTTCATTAAATCCAAAAAATTTTAACCTTTCACATCTATCAGAATGAGTATTTTGACTTCCTAAAGCTCCAATATAATAAAAATTTTTTTTTAGTGCATGTATTAATGCTGGGTCGTCAATTTTAGGGTTATGAGTTAATGATATTAAAGCAGTATTTGAATCTGTTATAATTTCTTTAAAAGCTTCTTCAGGCCATTTATTCACTACTTTAATTTTAGGAAATCTTTCTTCTGTAGCAAAGAATTTTCTTGGATCAATTAAAATTATCTCAAAATTTAGATATTTAGTAAACTCAATTATATATTGAGCAATATGAACTGCGCCAACAATAATTACCTTTACTGGGTTGATGAAAGTTTGGATAAATATATTTGTATTTTCAATAATTCCATTTTTTTTATTTCTACAAAAAAATTGTATTTTCTTTTCATGTTCAAAAAAATATTCGTCTATAGTCTCGCCTACTAAAAATATTTTGCTATTACCTGTTTCAAGATTAGTAATTACTGAAAATTCAATTTTTTTATTTTTATTTTTAATAATTTCTTGAAAGATTTTTAGTTCCATTATTTTACTTGTTCTATATAAATTGTAATCTCACCGCCACAGGCAAGACCAACTTCCCATGCATTTTCATTTGAAATTTTAAATTCAATTTTTTTAAAGGGTATATTTTTTTTTAAAATTTCTAAACATTCCCTGATAACTGCCGACTCAACGCATCCGCCAGAAACAGAACCTGAAAAATCTCCATTTTCATTAATAATCATTTTACTACCAACAGGTTGCGGAGAGGATCCCCATGTTTGAATTACAGTTGCTAGTACAATTTTTTGATTAGTTTTTAGCCAATCGTTTGTTTTTTCTAAAAATTTTTTATCAAATGAGTTATTCATTAACCAATATATTTAAACTAACTTATAATGTATATTTATATCTCATTAATGAAAAAAAAATTAATAAATATTAGTTTCTTTATTTTTCTATCAATTGTTATTTCACCACAAGTCATAAAAGCTGATGATCTTTTCGATCTGGGTAAAAAAATTTTTTTAGAAAAAGGTAATTGTACAACCTGCCATACACTTAATGATGCAAATTCTTATGGAAATGTTGGTCCAAACTTAGATGAAATTAAACCTGACATTACGAGAATTCTTTTGGCTGTAACAAATGGGATAGGAGTTATGCCTTCTTATGAAGGAGAGTTATCTAAAGCAGAAATTATAGCTGTAGCAACATATGTTGCTCAAATCACTAATTGATTATTTCATTTAGACGAAAGGTAGCAATTTTTTTTACTTGATTTTTCGCTTCTTCAAATTCTAAATTAATTTCATTCTTAATTCTTTTTCTAAAATTAGTTAAAATTTCATCTTTATTCTTTCCCTTAACGGCAATTATAAAGGGGAACCCAAATTTTTTTTTATAATCATAATTTAAATTTTTAAATTCATTAAATTCTTCATTATTACAACGATTTAAATTTGCTCCCTTTTGTTCTTTGCGAGAGTCTTCAGTTAATTTTTTTTCAACAGCTAGTTCAGGGTGTGCATTAAAAATTTTTAAACAATCTTCTTTTGAGCTACTTTCATAAATTTTGATTATTTTAGATATTAATTCATTAAAGTCTTTATAGGGTTTTAAATTAAAGGCTTTACTAGCAATCGAATTTGTTTTTTCAAAAACATTTCCAAAAACATCAATAAAATCATTCTCTGTGAGTTGATTTACTTTTTCTATTGAAGGGATAGTTTTCATATTAAATTATTTAATTATTGTATAGTATAATTATGTTATGACAAAATTAACAACTCATGTTTTAGATGTTTATTCTGGAAGACCGGGTAAGGGAATTAAAGTTGACCTTTATTATTATAAAAACAATGATCAAAAAAGTAAAATTAATACCATTATATTAAATAATGATGGAAGGTCTGATCAGGCCTTAATTGAGGGTGAGAATTTTAAAGAAGGTAAATATGAGCTTATTTTTTTTATTGGCGATTATTTTAAAGAGATTACTAATATTCCAAAGATACCCTTTTTAGATGATGTTGTTGTAAAGTTTGGAATATCCAATATTAAAGAACATTATCATGTACCATTATTAGTTTCACCATGGAGTTATTCTACTTACAGGGGTAGCTAGATGAGCTCTAACATCATAAGATTTGTTTTCGAAAATAAAATTCATGAAATAAAAAATCTTGACCCCAATGAGACTATTTTAAATTTTATTCGATTGAGACTAAAAAAAACTGGAACTAAAGAAGGTTGTGCTGAAGGTGGCTGTGGAGCTTGCACTGTCGTAATAGGAGAATTAAAAAAAAACAATATAGTATATAAAGCAATTAATTCGTGCATTGCATTTACAACCAGCCTTGAGGGCAAACAACTATTAGTAGTTGAGGACTTAATGCAAAAAGATGGCTCATTGCACCCTGTACAAAGTGCAATGGTTAATTTTCATGGCTCACAATGTGGTTTTTGCACACCCGGATTTGTGATGTCTTTATTTTCAATGTACAAAAATAATACTTCTTATGATAAAAAAACTATAGAGGAATCAATTTCAGGAAATTTATGCCGTTGCACAGGATATAGGCCAATTATTGATGCTGCTAAAAGCTTAAATAATAAAAAACCTGACCAATTTAAAATAAATGAAAAAAAAACTATAAATCTGTTAAAAAAAATAAGACCAGAAAATATTTATATAAATAATAAAAATAAAAAATATTTTGCCCCAAGAACTGTTATTGAGTTAAAGAAAATTATTAAAAAGAATCCTAACTTAAAATTTTTAAGTGGCGGTACAGACCTTGCTTTAATCGTCACCAAACAAAAAAAGGACATAGAAAATATTATTTATTTAAATTCAATTGATGAACTTAATTATATTAAAGAAAATAATAAATATATTGAAATAGGCGCAACAACACCATTAAGAAAATTTGAATTATTTATAAAAAAATATTATCCAGATTTTAATACAATTCTCAAAAGATACGGCTCTATTCAAATAAGAAATATTGCTACAATAGCTGGCAATATAGCAACCGCATCACCTATAGGAGATTCATTACCCTTGTTATTATCACTTGATGCAAGTATTTGCATTGAAAACTTTAATTCAAAAACAATATTATCATTAAAAGATTTTTTTATTAGTTATCGAAAAACTAAGCTAAAAAAAGGTCAGTTCATCAGTTCAATACGAATTCCAATATATAAGAAGAATATTTTTAAGGCTTATAAAATTTCAAAAAGAATAGATGATGATATTTCTTCAGTTTGCGCCTCTTTTAATGTGATAATTGTTAATAAAAGAATTAAGAATATTAAAATAGCTTATGGTGGCATGGCCCCAATACCAAAAAGAGCCATTCACTGTGAAAAAATACTTTTAAATTCTGACTTTTCAGAAGAAGTAATTCTAAAAGCACAAATAAGTTTAAAAACAGATTTTCAACCAATTAACGATATGAGAGCTAGTAAGAATTATCGCATGGAGATTGCAAAAAATTTATTATTTAAATGTTTTACTGAAATTAAAAATAATAAATCAATCAGACTTAATTATTAAATGAAACAAAGCTTTTTTATTGATGAAAAAAGACCTCACGATAGTGCATCAAAACATGTAAGTGGCCTAGCAGAATACACAGACGATATTAATGAACCTTATGGAACATTGTATGGCGCAATTGGATGGAGTAAAGAAGCCCACGCATTAATTAAAAAAATTGATCTCAGTGAAGTATTAAAAAGTGAAGGAGTAATTGCAGTTACTACTAGTAGTGATATTCCCGGTAGAAACGATGTTGGGGCAGTTTTTAATGGTGATCCAATTTTTCCACTTAAAAAAGTTGAATATTATGGCCAGCCTTTATTTGCAGTCGCCGCTACTTCTACTGAACTGGCAAGAAAAGCTACTTTAAAAGCTAAAATTATTTTTAAAGTTTTAAAACCTATTGTCACCATAAAGGAGGCTTTAAAGAAAAAAAATTTTATTTTAAAGGGCAAAAAAATACAAAGAGGAAATCCTAAAAAAACTATTCTTAAGTCCAAAAATTATTTAAAAGGTAATTTTACTACAGGAAGCCAGGAGCATTTTTACTTAGAAGGACAAGTTGCATTCGTAATACCTAAAGAAGATAAAGATTTATTAGTATATAGCTCAACACAGCATCCGTCAGAAACACAGCAAATAATTGCTAAAATGCTTAATCAAAAAAGTAATAGCATAACAGTTCTAGTCAGAAGGATAGGTGGAGGCTTTGGTGGTAAGGAAACTAATTTTTTAACATCTAGTATTTGTGCATTGCTTGCCAGTAAAACAAATAAACCAGTAAAACTTAGACTAGATAGAGATGATGACATTATAATAACTGGAAAACGACATGATTTTTATTCTGAGTATGAGGTTGGCTTTAATGATGCTGGTGTAATTCAAGGATTAAAAATTAAGCTGTCATCAAGATGTGGAATGTCACCAGATTTATCCGGTGCTATTAACGAAAGAGCCCTGCTTCATATAGATAACTCATATTACCTTTCAGATATTCAAGTACAAAACTACCTTTGTAAAACTAACACTGTGTCCTCAACTGCCTTTAGAGGGTTTGGAGGAAATCAAGGTATGATGGTTATTGAAAATATAATAGACAATATTTCAAGATATTTAGAAAAGGATTCTGCGGATGTGAGAAAAAGTAATTTTTATCAAAAAAATAATAGGAATATTACACATTATGGAATGAAGATTGAAGATAACGTGATTCAAGAAATTTTTAATAAATTGATAAAAAAATCAAATTATAAAAAAAGATATTTAAAAATTAAAAAATTTAATTTAGATAATAAGTATTTAAAAAAAGGAATCTCAATCACGCCAGTTAAATTTGGTATTTCATTTACAACTATTCATCTAAATCAAGCAGGCGCTCTAATTCACATATATACAGATAGCAGTATTCATCTAAATCATGGTGGAATTGAAATGGGACAAGGTACTAATACAAAAATAGCACAATTGGTAGCTAATGAGTTTGGCTTACGTTTTGAAAAAATAAAAATTTCTTCAACAAATACTTCAAAAGTTCCCAATACTTCTGCTAGCGCCGCATCATCCACAACTGATTTAAATGGTGCAGCAGCACTCGATGCTGTTTCAAAAATAAAAATAAATTTAGAAAAATTTATTAAAAAAAAATATAATCTTAAACAGATTAAAAATGCAATTTATAAAAATGGATTAATTAAATTTAATAAAAAATCATTTAAATTTGATTCTATAATTAAAGAAGCTTATTTAAATAGAATTTCTTTATCTTCTACTGGTTTTTACTCAACTCCTAAAATTAACTTTAATAAAAAAACATTTACAGGAAGACCTTTTTTATATTTTTGTTATGGTGCCTCTGTAACTGAAGTCACAATTGATACATTAACAGGTGAAAGTATAATAGATCAGGTTGATATTTTGCAGGATGCTGGAAAAGCTATCAATCCCGCTTTAGAGTTAGGTCAAATCGAAGGAGGTTTTGTCCAGGGACAAGGTTGGTTAACAATGGAAGAAATAATTTGGAAACCAAATGGCCAAATCACAACAGTTTCACCCTCGACTTATAAGATACCCGCTGTAAGCGATATGCCAAAAAAATTTAATGTAGAAATATTTAAACAAGGAAAAAATAGAGAGAACGTCGTTAATAAATCTAAAACAACAGGTGAACCTCCCTTAATGCTTGCGATGAGTGTTTTTTTTGCAATTAAAGATGCGATAGCATCAACCAGTAATTATAAAAAAATACCAATTCTTGATGCTCCTGCAACATCAGAAAAAATTTTAATGAGTTTAAAAGAATTAAAAAATAGAGTTAATTAAGCTAGATAGGAGAATAAAGATGAAAACAAAAAATGACTTCATGTTGAGAGCTATAGAACTTTCATTAAATAGTGCCAACAATGATGGTGGTCCATTTGGATGTGTGATCACAAAAGAAAATAAAATTATTGCAGAGGGTTCAAATAAAGTAACTTTATCAAATGACCCCACCGCACATGCAGAAGTGGTTGCAATTAGAGAGGCTTGTGCAAAATTAAATACATTTAATCTTTCTGGTTGTGAATTATATACAAGTTGTGAGCCATGCCCTATGTGTTTAGCTGCAATATATTGGTCACATGTAGATAATATATTTTATGCAAATACGAGAGATGATGCCAAAAATATTGATTTTGATGATTCCTTAATTTATTCAGAAATTTCTAAAAAAAATGAGGATAGACAAATCCCAATAAAACAAATGTTAAGAGAAAAAGCCTTAAAGGTTTTTGAAATTTGGAGTACCAAAAAAGATAAGATAAAATACTAGATATGGATTTTTTACCTTACTTATTAAAATGGTTAGAGCTTACTTTGAGGTGGGGACATGTTTTATTTGCAATTCTTTGGGTTGGTAATAGCTTTTTATTTAACTATTTAGACAATAATCTTAATAAAAGTATTTCAAGTAGCAGCATAGATGGAGAAGGCTACTTAATGCACTCTGGATATTTTTATAAATTAACAAGATTAAAAAAATCCCCTCCATTAAATTATCTTAGAAGCTTAATAATTTTTAAATGGCAAAGTTATTTAACATTTGTAACTGGAATTTTGCTTTTATTTGTAACTTATTATTATAATTCTGGAATTCTGATGGTTAGTAAAAAAGTTTTAGAAATAACTCCAATTAATGCAATTTTAATTTCAGTTTTATCTTTATACTTATCTTGGCTTGTCTATGATTTTTTGTGTAAATCTGCGATTATTAAAAATAATAAACTTTTTATACTTATTTCTTTTTCTTTATTATTGTTAACATCTTTTGGCTTAACAAAAATATTTAGTCCCAAATTTGCATTTTTAAGTATTGGGTTAATATTAGGAACCAATATGTTTGCTAATGTTTTTACAGTAATTATTCCAAATCAAATGAATATAATTAAAAGCAGCTTAAAAAATAAAAAATTTAATAATAGTTTATCTTTAGCAGCTAAGCAGAGGTCAATTCATAACAACTATTCTACTTTTTTAGTTATATTTATTATGCTTTCAGGCCATTATAGCTTCATAGTCTACCACAAGTATAACTGGCTAATTTTATGCTCGATTGCATTAATATCGGCCACTGCTCGACATTACTTTAATTTAAGAGGTAAAAAAATAATTAATAACTCTATATTAATCATATCTATTTTAGCGTTAATATTTTTAGCATTTTTAATTTTTATTCTTAAACCGTAATTGGACAACAAGTTATTAGGACCAAAAAATTAATTATTATTAATCAATATGATTATAATAGAACCGCTGGAAGTCTAGCTATTCAAATT
>JABMNQ010000165.1 GCA_013204495.1 Candidatus Pelagibacter sp. | reverse complement strand
TTTGTCCAATCGAAACACCAGAAGGACCCAATATTGGATTAATAAATAGCTTATCTACATACGCTAAAATTAATAAATATGGTTTTATTGAAAGCCCATATAAAAAAGTTAAAAACGGTGTTGTTGAAGATGAAGTTGAATACTTATCCGCAATGGAAGAAACAAAATACACTATTGCACAGGCAAATACCAAAGTTGATAAAAATGGAAAGATTTTAGAAGAATTAGTTTCTTGCAGAGAAAACTTAAACTTTATTTTATCTAAACCAGAAAATATACATTACATAGACGTTTCACCGAAACAACTAGTTTCTGTAGCAGCATCTTTAATTCCCTTTTTGGAAAATGACGATGCGAACAGAGCTCTAATGGGTTCTAACATGATGAGACAGGCTGTACCTTTATTAAAACCGGAATCTCCGTTAGTTGGAACTGGTATTGAAAGAGATGTTGCGCTTGACTCTGGTGTAACAATTGTTGCTAAGCGTGATGGTACTGTTGACAAAATTGATGGTAAAAGAATTGTTATTAAAGCTACAGAGGAAACTGATTTTACAAAATCTGGTGTAGATATTTACAATTTACAAAAATTTAAAAGATCAAACCAAAATACATGTATCAACCAAAAACCACTAGTTAGAGTTGGTGATAAAGTTAAGTCTGGGGATATTATAGCTGACGGACCTTCAACTAAATTAGGTGAGTTAGCATTAGGAAAAAATGTAACTGTAGCATTTATGCCATGGCAAGGTTACAATTTTGAGGATTCTATTTTAATTTCAGAAAGATGTGTAACAGATGACGTATTTACTTCAGTTCACATTGTTGAATATGAAGTTATGGCCAGAGATACTAAATTAGGTGAAGAAGAAATTACCAGAGATATTCCAAACGTAAATGAAGAAGCTTTGAAAAACCTGGATGAGTCAGGGGTAGTTTATATTGGCGCAGAAGTTAAAGCAGGGGATATACTTGTTGGTAAAGTTACACCAAAAGGTGACATTGCTTCAGGACCAGAAGAAAAATTATTAAGATCAATTTTTGGTGAAAAAGCAATTGATGTTACGGATACTTCTTTAAGAATGTCTAGAGGAAGTAGTGGTACGATTGTTGATGTTAGGGTTTTCAATAGACACGGTATTGAAAAAGATGAAAGATCTATAACAATTGAAAGAGCAGAAATTGAAATAGTCCAACAAGATAAAATTGTAGAAGAAGAGATTTTAGAGAGAAGCATCAAACAAAGAGCAAACCAAATTTTTTCAGGATCTTCTTTAACTAAAAAAATTAAAGATTTAGATATTGGTACCAAACTTGACCTAGAGACAATTAACAAAATTAACATTAATGATATTTTCAAAATTACAGTTGGTAACGTTAATGATGAAGCAAGTGTTGCTCAATTAAAAGATCAGCACAATAAAGCAAAACAATCTATTTTAGAAAGATTTGAGGATAAAGTTCTTAAAATTAGAAGTGGTGATGATTTATTACCAAGTGTAATGAAAATGGTTAAAGTTTTTGTTGCCATAAAAAGAAGATTAAGACCTGGTGATAAAATGTCTGGCAGACATGGAAACAAAGGAGTTGTTAGTAAAATCGTTCCTGTAGAAGACATGCCTTACAGAGAAGATGGAAGACCAGTTGATATCGTTTTAAATCCTTTGGGAGTGCCAAGTCGTATGAACGTTGGCCAAATTTTAGAAACTCACCTTGGTTGGGCGTGTAAAGAATTTGGTGAAGAAGTAAAAAGACTGGTTAATGAAAATAATAAAAAATTTGAAAAGACTGAAAAAATTGCAGCTTTTTTAAAATCTGTTTATGGAAAAGAAGTATTTGATGGCACAATAGATAAATTAAATAAAACAGAATTTAGTGATTTATGTGAGAATTTGCAAAATGGTATTGCTATATCAACACCAGTTTTTGACGGTGCAAAAGAAAAAGATGTGACTGAAATGCTTGCATTAGCTAAATTACCCACTTCTGGACAAACTAATTTATGGGACGGAAGAACAGGCGAGATGTTTGATCGACCAGTTACTGTTGGAATTATCTACATGTTAAAACTTCATCATTTAGTAGAAGATAAAATTCATGCAAGATCAACAGGACCTTACAGTCTTGTTACGCAACAACCTTTGGGTGGTAAAGCTCAATTAGGGGGTCAAAGATTTGGCGAAATGGAAGTTTGGGCTCTTGAAGCTTATGGAGCCTCTTATACTCTCCAGGAAATTTTAACTGTTAAATCAGATGACGTTGCAGGAAGAGTTAAAGTTTACGAAACTATAGTTAAAGGGGAAGAAAATTTTGAATCTGGAATACCAGAATCTTTCAACGTACTAGTAAAAGAAATAAAATCATTAGCACTAAACATTGAGTTAAACTAAAAATGAAAAAAGAATTAACAGATTTATTTAAAAATAGTGAAATTGCAAAAGCTCAAAATTTTAGCAGTATTAAAATTTCTTTAGCTAGTCCAGAAAAGATCAGGTCATGGACTTATGGTGAAATAAAAAAACCTGAAACAATTAATTATAGAACTTTTAGACCTGAAAAAGATGGTCTATTTTGTGCAAGAATTTTTGGACCAATTAAAGATTATGAATGTTTGTGCGGTAAGTACAAAAGAATGAAATTTAGAGGAATTATATGTGAAAAATGTGGTGTTGAAGTAACTAAGTCCAACGTTCGTAGAGAAAGAATGGGACACATTAATTTAGCAACACCTGTTGCTCACATTTGGTTCTTAAAATCACTTCCAAGCAGAATTTCACTTGCCGTAGATATGAAACTTAAAGAAGTTGAAAGAGTTTTATATTTTGAAAATTTTATTATAATTGAGCCTGGTTTAACTGGTTTACAAAAAAACCAACTTTTAAATGAGGAAGAATTAACTAAATATCAAGATGAATTTGGAGAAGAGTCATTTGAAGCTGGAATTGGTGCGGAAGCTATTTTGTCAATTCTTAGATCTATGGATCTTGAACTTGAAAGAACAAAATTAATCAACTCAATTAAAGAAACAAAATCTAAAGTTAATGAAGAAAGGTCAATTAAAAGACTTAAATTAATAGAGTCCTTTATCGAAACAGGACAAAAACCTGAATGGATGATTTTAACTGTCATACCAGTTATACCACCTGAGTTAAGACCGTTAGTGCCTCTTGATGGTGGAAGATTTGCTACATCTGATTTAAACGATCTTTATAGAAGAGTAATCAATAGAAATAATCGTTTAAAAAGATTAATGGATCTTAAAGCTCCAGATATTATCGTTAGAAATGAAAAAAGAATGTTACAGGAATCTGTTGATGCATTATTTGATAACGGTAGAAGAGGTAGAGTAATTACAGGTTCGAGTAAAAGACCACTTAAATCTTTAGCTGAAATGCTTAAAGGTAAACAGGGTAGATTTAGACAAAATTTACTTGGTAAGAGAATTGACTATTCTGGTCGAAGTGTTATCGTGGTTGGTCCAGAATTAAAACTAGATCAATGTGGTATTCCTAAAACAATGGCAGTAGAGCTTTTCAAGCCATTTATTATTTCCAAATTAATTAAGCGAGAATTAGTTCATAATGTTAGAAGTGCTAATAGATATATTGAAGCTGGTCATGAGGAAATTTGGGATATTTTAGAAGAAGTGGTTAAAGGAGCTTATGTTTTACTTAATCGGGCGCCGACTCTTCATCGT
>JABMNQ010000003.1 GCA_013204495.1 Candidatus Pelagibacter sp. | reverse complement strand
GATCATAACCAGTTGCACCTGAAGAAACAAAAGATTCAGCAACCCCAGTTGCTAAAGCTTGTGATAATTCGGCAGCTTCCACTTGAACCGGCAACATTCCCATTAACTTAGCAATTTGAGCCGTTGCACTATTATAAGATCTAAATTTTACCCCTTTTGTATCAGCAGTAGAATTTACCTCTTTCTTGAAATAAAGTCCTTGTGGTGGCCAAGGCACAGAATAAAGCAATTCTAAACCTTGTTTGTTTAGAGTTGTTCTAAGTTCAGGCTCAAAAGCTGCATATAGCTTTTCTGAGTCCTTGAATGAAGTTGCAATAAATGGAACTGAATCTGTTCCAAATATAGGGTTTTCATTTTGATGGGCAGATAAAAGTCTTTCTCCAATTAGAACTTGTCCTGTTTGAACTGCTTTTTTAATATCATCGCCTTTAATTAAAGATCCACCTGGATGAACTTTAATATCTATTTCACCTCCAGTAGCCGTTCTCAAAGCATCAGCAAAAAAAACTCCGTTTTCACTGTGAAAATTTGATGCGGCATATGCCATTGGCATGTCTATTTTCATTTTTGCATTTGAAATGGTTGAAAAAATGAATGAAACAAAAATAACTGTAAAAAATTTAACAAAATTTTTCCAATTTGTCCTCATAAGTACCTCCCTTGTTTGATATATTCTTATTTCAGCTTAATTTTAAAAAAAAATCAACATCTATTTTAAAATCTGTCTGCTTTATATGAGTTTAAAGGAATAATATCGTTATCCTGAAGAATGCTCTTGGACAATAACTCGCCCGTCTTGGGACCGGTTGTTAAACCTATGTGTTGATGCCCATATCCAAAATACACGTTCTCACTAGAAGGAGATTGCCCTATGACTGGCAAACTATCAGCTGTCGCAGGTCTGTGACCTGACCATTTTTTAATATTAGAATATGTAAGGGCTGGAAACATTTCGTGGGCATTGCTTATTATTTTATTAAAAGCTTTTTCTGAAGGTTCGCTATTTAATGAACCAAATTCTACCAGACCAGCAAATCTCAAGCCTGTTTGCATAGGAGTTATTCCAAACTTCATAAATGCGTTCATGATTGGAAATTTCAAATTGATGTTGGGTTCTTCAAATTCGACATGATAGCCACGCTCAGATTGGACAGCGACTGTAGAGCCAAACTTTTGCGCAAGATTATTGGAAAATACTCCGCAGGTAATGGCACATCTATCAAACTGGTAATTTTTTAAATTTTTAGTCACAACATGAATTTTGTTTTCTACTTCTTCAATATCAATAACCTCTTCTTCTATAATTGATCCGCCCAATTTTTTTACTTCATCTACCAAATCAGATAAATATTGCATGCTGTTAGAAATGTAGCCCATATTATCAAGTCTAATACCAAATTTATAATCCTTATCTAGGTCTGGATAGGTATTTTGGAGCTCCTCTGATTGCACTTCTTTCCATTGATAGCCAAAATTTTTTCTTACTGTCCAGGAATAGTCATTCTCATAATCAATTTTATTTTTGTAAATATAAAAAAAAGAACTTTCCTTGATCCATCTAGAGGCTTGCGTATTTAAAGATAATTTTTTATGCATAGCCACAGTGTCGATGGTTAGTGGTTTTAAATTTTCAGCAATATAATTAACTTTTTCTTTTGAAGAGAAAGATAAATATTTTAAAAGCCAAGGTATCATAGATATCCAACCTGGAAATCTTAAGAATAATGGTCCATATTTAGAAAAAATCATTTTTGGTAGTTTGGATAAAATACCAGGGGTTAATACTGGGACGATAGAGGTTGAAGATAACCAGCCAGCGTTTCCAAATGATGCCGGCTTGTCTAAAATTTTTTTATCAAAAATAGTAACTTCACAACCTCTTCGTAAAAGAAAAATTGCAGTGCTAATGCCAACGATCCCACCACCAATGATGGCAACTTTTTTATCTAATTTATTAGTTACGCTATCCATTCGCTTACCGGAGCATTAGCTTCTTGAAGGGGCTCTGAAATAATATCAATCAAGCTTGGTTTCTTTAATGATAGAGCTTTTTTAATAGTCTTTTTTATATCCTCTGGTTTTTCCACCCTAAAAGACTCTAGTCCATATGCTTTTGCAACTTCTGCATGATTTGTTCTTGTAAAATCAACAGAGTAATAACGTTCGTCAAAACTTGTTTTTTGTCCAGCTTTGATCCATCCGTAAACACTATTAGAAAGAACTATAAAAATTATTGGCAGATTTAAACGTACTGCTGTTTCCAACTCTCCCACTGCCAATCCAAAGCTGCCATCTCCCATTACTGAAACCACTCTATTGTCTGGTTTGCCGATCTGCACACCAATAGCTGCTGGCAAGGCATATCCTAAAGCACCATGAGCTCGATTGGTTAAAAAATATTTTCCAGCTTTTTTTAG
>JABMNQ010000164.1 GCA_013204495.1 Candidatus Pelagibacter sp. | reverse complement strand
TTTAAGTTCTAGAACTGCATTAGAGCTTAGAGGTATTCCCTGTATCCCACTAGAAACCAAAACTTCAAAAAGAAAAAGTTGTGTAGTATCAAGATCATTTGGCACAAGAGTTGAAAATTTTCAAGAATTACAAGAAGCTGTAGCAAACTATTGTTTAAATGCTTCTGAAAAAATTAGATCGGAATCTTTAATTGCGAAATCAATAACAGTATCGGTTAGAACAAGCCCATTTCAAAACAAAGGTGTTTATTATTCAAACTCTAAAACAATAGATTTTCCAATAGCTACCAACAATAGTATTGAAATGGTTAAAACAGCTTCAATTGCATTAAAGGAAATATTTATAAATGGGTATAGATACCAAAAAGCAGGCATAACATTGACTGGCTTAGTGAGTTCTGATGGTAGTAAAAATTTATTTTCATCAGAAAAAGATGAAAAAATTAACACTTTAATGAGGTCTATCGACAATACTAATTATAGATATGGCAGATCTACCTTGAGCTTAGCTAGCGCAGGTGTAAATAAAAAATGGAATATGCGTAGAGATCACTCCTCTAAGATAGATACTGCTGATTTTTATTCATTGCCAGTAATAAAAGCTATTTGATCCGATCTATACTGCTGATATTTTCTAAAGACTTTTTAAATTCTAAAAGATTTTCTCTTTTAGATAATATGATTACAGAAATCATCATCATCATAACCCCTACAGCAGGCAATAATGTGATTAATGACAAATTACTGGCAACTAGAAATAGATAAATAATTAAAAAAAATATAGATCTAATTAATAGTGTCATTTTAAAAACAGCTATAATGGATAAAGAGTGTTTTAATAGATTAATAAAGCTCATTTTTGATGGTCCAAAATATCTTTCTCCGCGTATTGATGGAACAAATTTTCTATCTTTAAACAATTTAGCAACAGCACCAGAAAAACTACTCCAGACAGATTTTTCTTGTACCATTTTATTAACAGCAAATTTAGGGAGGCAAATAAAATTACCAAACTTAATAGATTGACCGGTAAAAATAAAAGTTAAATACTTGTGTGAAGTGTAGCAAAACTTAAAGAAAAAACCTTCTGACCTTTTTACTCTATTGGCCGTAATTACTTCCTCTGGATAATCTTTTAATTTATTAATCAATAAAACTAATTCTTCTGGTTTATCTTCGCCATCGCCATCCATTGGTATGATATAATCATAATCTTCATTCTCATTAATATATTTTAATCCAGAAGCAATACATCTGGCATGCCCTTTATTTTTTTTCATATTAAGTATTATTACAGACTTAAGATTTTTGAAATTAAAATTATTAGTAGGTCTTTCATCGGTAGAACAATCATTTACAATTAAAATTGAAAACTCATGATTTAAATCATTAATTTGTAAGTCTATATTTTCTAAAAGTTTAAAAACTGACTGC
This sequence comes from Candidatus Pelagibacter sp., assembly GCA_013204495.1. GTDB lineage: Bacteria > Pseudomonadota > Alphaproteobacteria > Pelagibacterales > Pelagibacteraceae > Pelagibacter. The sequence continues at coordinate 17,872 of JABMNQ010000164.1, read as the reverse complement.
CAATCATTGTATACTGGAACTAAAATTTTTATTTTAGTCATCTATTTCCTACACAAACATTATCAATACAAATAAATTCCGATAATGAATTTAGTTTATCTTTTGTAATCAATCCTTCCCAAATTGGTCTAGAATTTAGATGATACGATAAATTTCCCGCATGCCATTCATCTCCAAGGACAACATTTATTGGCAATGTATAATTTTGTTTCCAAAAATACTCGATTTTAATTGCTATTTCTTTTCCTGGGTAGTCTGTTCTTTTGTCATTTTTTGTAATTGAAATGTACGCATAAGCAAAAGGTGAAAAGATAAATAAAATTAGAAAAACCGATATAAAGCCATTTAACTTTTTTAAATCTATTTGTGCTTGAAAAATGTGAACAACTAATACACCAAAAAATAAATAAAATGGTGTCATCCACATTGTTCTTATTTTAGACCCAGTTAACATTGCAGTTAAAAACATTAGCCCGATTGGAACTAAATTAATAAATATTAAAAACAATAATTTTTTATCTTTTAAAGAGATCTTAAATTTAAATTTTTTTATTAAAAAAAATGTCATTATAAAAAATGGAATTAGTATTCCTATTTGTTTGCCTAAAAATATTAAAGGGTAAGTTATGTGATCTAGCAAACTTGAGCTCTCTAATCCAGCTCTAGATAGTCCATATGTAACTGTGATATAGTCATTATTAGTTAACCAAATTAGATGCGGAACTAATAAAACAATAAAAACTTCTAGAGATATTAAATATTTAAAATTGAATTTTTTATATTTCTTAAAAAAAATTATATAAAAAAATAAAAGATCTATTGCTATTAAAAGATAAATAAAAAGATATTTTGATAAAAAACCTATGGCGGCGAACGCTCCAAGTAAAAAACAATCCTTAAAGTTTATTGTCTGTTTATCAAATAATTTCCAAGAATAATAAACACATAAAGACCAGAAAGGCAATTGGCAAACATTCACATTAAATTCGGGAGTGGTAAAATTATAAAAATAAATTCCTTCCAACAAAAGTACTGAAATTAAGCTTAAAGTTTTATTTTTAAGTAATTCTTCAGCAAATTTAAAAACAACCACAAAAGCAGTCACCACAAATAATTGACTTAATAAATAGTAAGCCCAGTCTTGAGGTCCAAAAATTTGATAAAAAAATTCTGGGAAAAATGCACTTACTGGAGGATGCTTGTTAAATCCCCAATCTAAATTACCTCCCCAGGCTAAAGCTTCAATTGTATCAAGTGGTAAATTACCATTTGTTAATGTGGGAACTAATGTCCACAAACACAAATGAACTATAAGAAAAATATAAAAGAATTTATGGGTATTGTTTTTATTAAGCAGCATTTAATAGATTTTATATGAATTAAGCCTGCTTGACACGTATTAATTGCTGAATATACTCCGGCACTTAAATTTATACATATGCCTAAAATCGTAAAATCAGCTACAAAAAAAACAGTTCCTAAATCAAAAAAATCTATCTCAATAAAATTAAAGCCTGTTAAAGAGGTTAAAAAAAATATTATTAATGAAAGGAAAATTAAAATTTCAAAAAATTATATTCCAAAAGATACTGAAAAATATATGTGTGAAAAACACTTATCTTTTTTTAAAATAAAACTTACTGAATGGAAAAAAGAATTAGTTAAGGCAAACAACGAAGCTCTTTATCATGGGTCAATGGATGACAATAGTGTTTCAGCAGACATTGTTGATCAAGCAAGTTCGTACACAGATAAAGCTGTAGAAATGAAAGCGATCAATAGACAGATAAAATTAATTTCTAAAATTGACCAAGCATTATTAAAATTAAAAAATGGCACATACGGATTTTGTGAAGATACGGCAGAGCCCATTGGATTAAAAAGATTAATGGCAAGACCGGTTGCTGATCTTTGTATAGCTGCTCAAGAAAAACATGAAAAAGAAGAAAAAGTATACGCTGACGATTAAGGCTTTGGTATTTCAGAGCCATCTTTTAATAGGTCATATCCTTTAATAACCCCATCTCTTTTTGCAATATCTAAATACCATCTAGTAAGATTTTTATAATTTTTAAGACCGATATCATGCCACTCATGCCTTGCAATCCAAGGCCATGTTGCAATGTCTGCAATTGTATAGTTTGTGCCAGCTAAAAATTTTGATGAAGATAATCTTTCATCTAATTCTCCATAAATTCTTTTAGTAATTTTAAAATATCTTTCCTCTCCAAACTCGCTTTTGCCAGGGTTGTAGTGATGAAATTGATGATGTTGTCCAATCATTGGGCCAATGATTCCCATTTGTGCCATAAGCCATTGATTTACAATATGACGATCCTTTAATTCATAAAATTTATTATATTTTTCAGCAAGATATATAAGAATTGCTCCAGATTCGAATAAGGACTGTCCACTATCATGATCTGTGATTACTGGAATTTTTCCAAAAGGACTTATTTTCTTAAAATTTTCTTTAAATTGTTCATCTTTAGATAGATCAATTTTAGTAACTTTAAAATCACAACCTATTTCTTCTAACATTATTGTAATTTTTTTTCCGTTTGGCGTATCTGCCGTAAATAACTCTATCACTTTTTTATGCCCAGTCTTTCTTGAGCAGCTTTTGATGTAGTTGTGAATTCAAACCTTAATTTTTCATCTGGTCTTGCGTATTTAAAGCAACCTCTTGCAGCTAAGGCTCCTTCGTGAAAACCAGAAAGTATCAATTTAAGTTTTCCTGGATAAGTACAAATATCACCTATTGCAAATATACCTTTTTGATTAGTTTCAAAGTTTTCCGTATTAACTTGAATTGTTTTTTTATTTAAATTTAAACCCCAATTTAAAATGGGCCCAAGCTTCATAATCAGTCCAAAAAAACCTAAAACATACTCTGTTTCTACTTCTTTTAAACTTTCATCGTCATGCTTTATTTTTATTGATTTAATGTTCTCATCTCCTTTAATTGAATTTAATTGATATTTTGTAAAAATTTTTACTTTCCCAGATTTTTCTAATTCTTTAACTTTATCAATACTTGACTGTGCACCTGAAAATTCATCTCTTCGATGTATTAAGTTCACTTTTGATTTATTTGATAATTCAATAGCCCAATCTAATGCTGAATCTCCTCCTCCAAATATTGAAACCGTCTTGTTTTGAAAAATAGATTTATCTTTAATTAAATAGAATAAAGAGTGGTTTTCATATTTTTCACACTCTTCTGAAGAAAACTTTCTTGGCTCGAATGAACCCACGCCCCCTGCAATAATTATATTAGGTGTTTCAAATTCTGTGTGTTTGTTTGTTTTTACAATCCATTTATCCTTAACTTTATTAACCTCCTCTACTCTTTCATTAAGATGAAATTTAATATTAAAAGGTTTTATTTGTTTAATTAGATTATTAGTTAACTCTTCTCCAGTACACTCAGGAACTGCTGGAATATCATAAATTGGTTTGTCTGGATAAAGTTCAATACATTGTCCTCCAACTTTATCTAAATTATCAACTATTTCACAATTCAATCCAATTAAACCTAGTTGATGAGAGCAAAATAATCCTGTTGGACCTGCTCCTATTATCAATACATCTGTTTTATTCATTTAACCTTGTTTTAATGGAATACTAACTGTTAATCCTTCTAATTCATCTGAAACTAATATCTGACAGCTTAATCTGCTGTTCCGTTTTGGCTCATAAGCCATATCTAACATGTCCTCTTCACCATCTTCTTTTTTTGGAAGTTTATCTAACCATTCTTCTTTGACATAAACATGGCAAGTAGCACAAGCCATGCCACCTCCACAATCAGCATCAATTCCAGAAATATCGTTTTGAACAGCGCCTTCCATTACGCTCAATCCATTAGCAACTTCTATGATTTGAGAGTTTCCATTATTTTCTATATAGGTAATTTTAGGCATTTATCTAAATATAAGGGCATATAAAAAAAGGGCAAGTACACAAAATGTACTCGCCCTTTTTAAATTATTTAACGAGTAGAACTACTTAGCTTTTCTACCACCTGATTGCATTGCCGCAGCCCAAATGATTAGACCAAATGCAGTTTTGTTTAGCAAGTCAGCTATGTTGTAAATCACGTTTAGTGAGTCAGCATCTACACCACCTGTTAGGTAACCAAATACGTAACCTAATGGGTAAATTGCCCAACCAACTGTAACGATCATTCTCATTGCACCAAATGCAGTAACAAGAGCTTTGTTTCCACTTTTTGCTGCAGCTTTTCCCGCTTCACCAGAGAATACTTCATAAAGAATGTAGAACCATCCAGCCATACCGATTACGAAACCAAGTGTAGAGTTGATGTATCCTGCTTCTCCTAAGTATCCACCTACAAGCATCACAACTGTTCCAATTAACAATCTCCAGAATATTCCAGAATTTGCTTTTCCTACAGCTGCTAGAATTAGGTAAAATTCTATCATTAGTAATGGTACAGTGATTAACCAGTCAATATATCTGTATACTGTTGGTGACTCACCAGTCGTGACCCATACATCTCTCATATACATGTAATGTATAAAGGCAACACCAGTAACTAGTCCTGCAACAATTATTGATGTTCTCCAACCTGCCACAACATTTCCTGCTTCTAAGAAAAAGAAAGCAGTCGACGCTAACATCACCATTGTTACTAGCCAGAATGAAATCCCAACGAAGTCGTCAGAAGCCAACATGGCTGTTTCTGCGTTTGCTACACCTGAAGCACCCATTAGGGCTACAGCAGTAAGAGCAAACAATTTTAGTTTTTTCATAAAAAAATCCCTCTTTTGTTATTTTTTAACTTTTAGTTTATATAAACTAGCTACAAACAAACGTTTGCAACAGTTGAGTGTTAACTATCAAAAAAATTAAGTTTTTAGAAGGTTTAATTTAGTCTAATTTGTGTTGATTTTACTTACTTTTTAAATTTTAATACAACTTATAATTTAATAAGCCAAAAAAAATAAAAATTAGAATCAAATACAATGAATAATAAGTTTAATGAAATTTATCAAAATTCTATAAAAAATCCTGAAAAATTTTGGCAAGAGGTGTCTGAAGATATTTTTTGGTTTAAAAAACCCACTAAAATTTTAAATAAGTCTAATCCACCGTTTTATAAATGGTTTGAAGATGGCGTAACCAACACCTGCTATAACGCTTTAGACCTTCACATTGATGAAGGTAGAGGTAAAAAATTAGCTTTAATTTATGATAGCCCTATCACAGGTAGTAAAAAACAATTTACTTATAGTGAATTAAAAAAAAAAGTTTCAAAGTTTTCTGGGGCATTAAGAAACCAAGGGGTTAATAAAGGAGACCGTGTCATAATCTATATGCCTATGATCCCAGAAGCAGTTATTGCTATGTTGGCTTGTGGAAGAATTGGAGCAGTTCACTCAGTAGTATTTGGTGGTTTTGCCTCAAGTGAATTAGCAAGCAGAATTGATGATAGTAAAGCAAAGGTATTGGTTACTGCTTCCTGTGGTTTTGAACCAGGAAGAACTATTGAATACAAACCTTTAGTAGATCAGGCTATAAAATTAGCCTCTCATAAAATAGAAAAGTTAATTCTATTTCAAAGATCTGGGAATGAAGTAAAAATAAATGCTCCAAAAGAAATAAGTTGGGATGAGGCTCTATCTAACGCTGAAGAAGTAGACTGTGTGGAGATGAATTCAAATGAACTTGCTTATATTTTATATACATCGGGTACAACGGGTGTTCCTAAAGGAATAGTTAGGGATATTGGTGGTCATATAGTTGCTTTAAAATGGACCATGAAGAATGTTTATAATATTAATGAGGATGATGTTTGGTGGTCGGCAAGTGATATTGGTTGGATTGTTGGTCATTCTTATATTGTCTACGCTCCTTTATTCAAGGGATGCACCACGGTATTATTTGAGGGTAAACCAGTTGGTACTCCCAATGCTGGGGCCTTTTGGAAAGTAATTTCTGACTATAAAGTCAAATCTCTTTTTACAGCTCCAACCGCGTTTAGGGCTATTAAAAAAGAAGACCCTGAAGGTAAATTTTTTTCTAAATATGATTTAAGTAAATTTAAATCTTTATTTTTAGCAGGTGAAAGAGCAGATCCAGATACTATTAAATGGGCTGAAAAATTATTAAAGGTTCCTGTAATTGATCACTGGTGGCAAACAGAAACTAGTTGGGCAATTAGTTCAAATTGTACTGGTATAGAAATGATGAAAACAAAATATGGTTCAGCAGGTAAAGCAGTTCCTGGTTATGATGTCCAAATCATGAAACCAGATCAAACCTTAGCAAAACCAAATGAAATGGGGGATATTGTTGTAAAACTACCATTGCCTCCTGGAACTTTTCCAACATTATGGAATGCAGATAAAAGATACAAAGATAATTACATGACTAATTATGAAGGTTGCTATGAAACTTATGATGCGGGGCACATTGATGAAGATGGATATATTTGGATTATGTCTCGAACAGATGACATTATTAATGTTGCAGGTCACAGATTATCAACGGGTGCTATAGAAGAGGTATTATCAGAGCATCAATCAGTTGCTGAGTGTGCTGTATTGGGTATTGCTGATAAATTAAAAGGACAATTGCCAATTGGGTTAGTCGTTCTTAAATCTGGTATTGAAAAAGACCATGAAACGATTTCAAAAGAATGCATTCAGATGGTTAGAGATAAAATTGGTCCTGTTGCTGCATTTAAAGTTGTAATTGTGATTAAAAGATTACCAAAAACTAGATCTGGAAAAATATTAAGAGCAACTATTAGAAAAATTGCTGATGGAGAAGATTATAAAATTCCAGCAACAATAGATGACCCTGCAATTTTAACTGAGATAAAAGAAGATTTAATTAATAATAATATTATTAAATAGTGATTAAAACATATCTGTTTTTAATAGTTGCAATTTTTTGTGAAGTTAGTGGAACAATGTTGTTGCCCGTATCACAAAATTTTACAAAAATAATTCCTACTGCAGCTCTTACTATTTTATATTTATCATCATTTTATCTTTTAACTTTTGTGGTAGATAAAATTCCAATTGCTATTGTTTATGCGACATGGAGTGGTCTTGGGATATTCACAATTGCAATATTGGGATATGTTTTTTTTAAACAAACCTTGTCGTGGCAGGCTATATTTGGGTTATTCTTAATTGTTATTGGGGTCGTTCTTGTAAATAGTTTTACTATAAAAACTATTTAAAATTTAAAGGCTTACCCTCAGGTTCACCTAAGATTTTACCATCTCTCATTTTGATTTGACCGGCAATAATTGTTGAAACAGGGGTTCCTTTAAATTCAAATCCATCAAAAGGTGTCCAACCACATTTACTTTCAATATTTTCATTTTTAATGATAATTTTTTTATTCATATCCACAATTGTAAAGTCAGCATCAAAGCCTACTTTAATAAAACCTTTATCTTTAATTCCAAAAATTTTTACTGGATTTTCACATATAGAGTTCATTAATTGTTCTAAACTTAATTTTCCATCATTAACGTGATTTAGCATAACTGGCATAAGTGTTTGCACACCAGGCATTCCGGATGGTGAATTTGGATAAATTTTTTCTTTATTTTCTTTTAAGTGTGGAGCATGATCAGAACCAATTGTATCATTAAGATTATTTTTTACTGCGTACCATAACCTATCGTAATGAGACTTATCTCTTATTGGAGGATTCATTTGCGCATAAGTGCCTAGTTTATCATAACAGTCAGGAGCATATATTGTTAAATGTTGAGGTGTTATTTCAAACGTAATATTTCCTTTATGTTGCGATAAAAAATCAATCTCTTGTTTTGTTGTAACATGCAGAATGTGTGCTTTTTTTTTATATCTTTCGGCTATTCTTACAATTCTTCTTGTTGATGAAATTGCAGATTCTTCACTTCTCCAAATAGGATGAGTGTGAACATCTCCATCTTTAATTAATTTTTTATTCATATTTAAAATTTCTTCATCTTCAGAGTGAACAGAAACAACTTTTGAACTACTTTTAAATACTTTTTCAATATCCTCTTCATATTGGACTAATAAATTTCCGGTTGAAGAGCCTGCAAAAAGCTTAATTCCACAACAACCCTCCAAGTTTTTTAGCTCTGCTAATTCAACGGCATTATCTGGTGTAGCTCCAAAGTAAAAAGCATAATTGCAATACATTCTATTTTTTGCGAGATCTAATTTTTTTTGAAATTCTATTTTATTTGAAGTTGGTGGATTAGTGTTTGGCATCTCAAAAACACTAGTTATTCCACCAGCGATTGCGGCTCTACTTCCAGAGTGAAGATCTTCTGTGTCAGTTGAGCCAGGTTCTCTGAAATGAGTTTGGGTATCGATGCATCCTGGTAAAACGGTTAATCCTTTGGCATTAAAAACTTCTTTAGCTTCACTATCAACTTTCCCAATTTCTATAATTTTACCATCTTTAATTGCTATATCTTGATCTTTAAGCTCTTTATCTATGTAGCATGAACCATTTTTAATTATTAGATCTAACATTTATGAAAAAAGTAATTATATCATATTCAGGCATCAATCAATTATGAATATTCAAAATGTATATATTTTAGAAGATCGGGGAATTCTTTATATAAATGGAGTGGATGCTAAAGAATTTTTACAGAATATCATTAGTAATGACATTTATAAGGTTAATGAAGACAATAGTTGTTTTGCATCATTATTAAGTCCTCAAGGAAAGTTTCTATTTGCTTTTATTATTGCAAAACATAAGTCTGGTTATTTCATTGATTGTGAAAAATCTCAAACAGAAGGACTTTTTAAACAACTAAGCATCTACAAACTTAGATCTAAAGTTGAAATTATGAATTTAAGCAATGAATTTGTTGTTGCAGCATTTAATAGAGAAAAATTTTTAAAATTTGAAGGCTCAAAAGATGTTCCTGGAAATACAATTAAATATAGAGAGGATTCTATCCTGTTAGATCCAAGAAATAAAAACTTGGGAGCAAGACTTATAATTAATTTAGAAAAACTTTATCTATCTTTAAAGAAACTAGAGTTAAAAGATTCTCCAGTTGATGAATATTATCAATTAAGTCATGAATTAGGAATTCCCCAAAAAAATATGAATAAATTACAAAACAAACTATTCGGCATTGAGTGCAATTTTGATGAACTAAATGGAATAGATTTTAAAAAGGGTTGTTATGTTGGGCAAGAAAATACTGCAAGAATTAAATTAAAAAATAAACTTTCAAAAAGATTACTACCTATTGAGGTAATTGAGGGAGAATTAAATCAAGATGATTTAATCTATAATGGTGATTTTCAAGTAGGAAAGGTTTTAATAAGTAATGAGTATCCTTTTGCCTTAATTAAATATTTAGATGATAACTTTAATCAAGAAAATGAGTTTAAAAGCAAAAATGCCAGGCTTAAAATTAAAATTCCTAGTTGGATTAATTAGTGCGTCAGAATTAATACATGACAAGGTTGTCTCAAATTGATAGGTTTTAATATGGAATTCACAGAAGAAGTAAGAAAAGCAACAAGTCCTATTTATCAAAAAATCTCAAAAGTAATGCCAGAGATTGAATGGTCAGTTCATGCTCCTTATATTTATAGAATTAATCAATTAAAAAAAGAAAAGAACGCAGTCATTTTAGCTCACAACTATCAAACGCCAGAAATTTATCATGGTGTTGCTGATTTTGCGGCCGACTCTTTAGCTTTGGCAATTGAGGCTTCAAAGACTTCAGCGGATATCATTGTAATGGCAGGAGTTCACTTTATGGCAGAGACAGCAAAATTAATGAGTCCCCAAAAAAAAGTTTTGCTACCTGATATGCTAGCCGGATGTTCTTTGTCGTCCTCCATTACAGGTAAAGATGTAAGATTATTAAAAAAAAAATACCCAGGCGTACCAGTTGTATCTTATGTAAATACTTCAGCAGAAGTTAAGGCAGAAACTGATATTTGTTGTACTTCAGCGAATGCAGTTAAAATTGTTAATTCACTTGGTGTTAAGAAAGTTATATTTTTACCTGATGATTATTTAGCAAAATATGTGGCATCTCAAACAGATGTTGAGATTATTGCCTGGAAAGGAATTTGCATTGTTCATGATCAGTTTAATGAAAAAGAAATTCACGATATAAGAAAAAACAACCCTGGGATAAAAATAATTGCCCATCCTGAGTGTCCTCCTGACGTTATCAAGGCTAGTGACTTTGCAGGATCAACTTCTGGAATGATTAAATATGTAAAAGATAATCAACCCAAAAAAGTAATGATGGTTACGGAGTGTTCTATGAGTGATAATATTCAAGTAGAAAACCCAAATGTTGAATTTATTAAACCATGTAATTTATGCCCGCACATGAAAAGAATTACTCTTCCAAAAATTTTAGCTTGCTTGGAAAATGAAACTGGCGAAATAATTATGGATAATGAAACTATAAATAAAGCAAGAATACCTGTTGAAAGAATGACTGCCATTGGTAGATAATAAAAGTGTCTCAAATTAAATTAAGCAATTATTATATTAAGAATAAAGTAAAACTTGCCTTAAACGAAGATCTTTATCCAAATGGAGACATTACATCAAGCTTAGTCAAAAATACTAAAATTATCAAAGTTAGACTAATTTCAAATCAACAAGCAGTAGTTGCTGGGTTAGAATTTGTAAAACAAACATTCAAATTAATAGATAATAAAATTAAGTTTTCCGTTAAGAAAAAAGAAGGTTCATTAGTAAAAAAAAATGACCTAATTGCAATAATAGAAGGTAAAGCAGAAAACATCTTAATTGGCGAGAGAGTTGCTTTAAATTTTATAAGCCACATTTCAGGTGTAGCCACTATAACTAATCAATTTGTTAAGCTAGTTAATAAGAAATGTAAAATTTGCTGTACTAGAAAAACAATTCCAACTTTAAGAGTAATACAAAAGTATGCTGTTAAATTAGGTGGTGGAACAAACCATAGATTCAACTTAAGTGATGAGTTTTTAATTAAAGATAACCACATAGCAAGCTCTGACATTAAAACCTTAGTATCTCTTGCAATAAAAAATAAGAAGGGAAGAAAAATTACAGTCGAGATTGATAATTTAAATCAACTCAAACAAATAATAGGTTTAAAGTTTAATACAGTTTTATTTGATAACATGAATGCAAATACACTAAAGACTGGTGTTAAAATGGCAAAAAAATACTACGAAACTGAAGCTTCAGGAAATGTTAATTTAAAATCTGTCAAAAAAATTGCAGCGACAGGTGTTGATAGAATTTCTATTGGTAGTATCACCCATAGCGTTCCAGCTGTTGATTTTAAATTAGAAATTTAGTTTTTCTTAGATAATTCAGCTTGTGCAGCAGCTAATCTTGCAATTGGGACTCTATATGGAGAGCATGAAACATAATCTAAACCTACATTTGCGCAAAAATGAATACTTTTAGGGTCTCCACCATGTTCCCCACAAATTCCAAGTTTAATTTTTTTATTTGTTTCTCTTCCTTTTTTTACTGCAATTTCTATTAAATCACCCACTCCATCATCGATCGAAATAAATGGGTCGATTGAAAATATTTTATTTTCAAGATAATCATTTAAAAATTTTCCACTATCGTCCCTACTCAAGCCAAATGTTGTTTGGGTTAAATCATTAGTTCCAAAACTAAAAAACTCCGCATGTTTTGCTATATCGTTAGCTTTAATAGCAGCCCTAGGCAGTTCAATCATGGTTCCAACTAAATAATCTACTTTAACTTTTTTATCTTTTTGAACTTCTTTTGCAACTCTCACTACCAGGTCCTTCATTATTCTAATCTCAGCTTCAGTTGATACTAGTGGAATCATAATTTCAGGGAATGCCGATTTAATCTTTTTTATTTTTAGTTCAGATAAAGCTTCAAAAATTGCTCTACATTGCATTTCATAAATTTCTGGAAATGAAATTCCTAACCGACAACCTCTATGTCCTAGCATTGGATTTTGTTCGTGTAATTCATTAATTCTAGATTCAATTTCTTTCAACGGTAAACCAACTACTTTTGCAACCTGATTAATTTCTTTTTCGGTTTTAGGAAGAAATTCGTGTAAGGGTGGATCTAACAATCTAACTGTAACCGGCAAGCCATTCATAATCTTAAATATTTCAATAAAATCCTTTTTTTGATGTGGTAAAAGTTTTGCTAAAGCCTTGTTTCTATCTTCTTTTGTTTTTGATAAAATCATTTCTCTAACTGATAAAATTCTTTCTTCATCAAAAAACATGTGCTCTGTTCTACAAAGGCCAATACCTTCAGCTCCAAAATCTCTTGCTATTTTTGTATCTAGCGGCGTTTCAGAATTAGTTCTAACCTTTAATTTTCTAAAACTATCAGCCCAACTCATTAGTTTTGAAAAATCTGCAGAAATTTCTGGTTGAACCGTTGGTACTTCTCCTAAAATAATTCTTCCAGTTGAACCATCAATTGTAATGATATCACCTTCTTTAACTACAATGGATGATGTTTTAAAAGTTTTAGCTTCATAGTTAATATCAATTTCACTAGAACCAGACACACAAGGTCTGCCCATACCTCTTGCGACTACAGCTGCATGACTAGTCATTCCACCTCTTGCAGTTAAAATTCCTTTTGCAGCATGCATTCCTTGAATATCCTCAGGAGACGTTTCAACTCTAACTAGGATAGTATCTTGCATGACATCGTTCAATCTTTCAGCTTCCTCTGATGAAAAGACAACTTTTCCACTAGCCGCTCCAGGTGAAGCTGGCAATCCATTTGCTATAACATTAACTGAACTTTTTTCATCTAATGTTGGATGCAATAAAGTATCTAAAGAAGCAGGATCTATTCTCATGACCGCTTCCTTTTTAGAAATGAGTTTTTCTTTTACCATATCTACAGCAATTCTAACCGCAGATTTTGAAGTTCTTTTTCCAGATCTTGTCTGCAGCATCCAAAGCTTTTTATTTTCCACAGTAAATTCTACATCCTGCATATCTTTGTAATGTTTTTCGAGAACTTTTAAAATTTTATCTAATTGTTTAAATACTTTAGGCATAGCCTCTTCCATGGATGCTTCTTTTGCTTTTGCATCTTTTCTAGCTTTTTTTGTAATATATTGAGGTGTTCTTGTTCCTGCTACCACATCTTCTCCTTGAGCATTAATTAAATATTCTCCATAAACTTCATTAGTACCATCAGATGGGTTTCTGGTAAAAACAACTCCTGTTGCACAATCATCACCCATATTGCCAAAAACCATAGACTGAACATTAACTGCCGTTCCCCATTCTGCTGGTATTTGATTTAACTTTCTATAAACTTTTGCCCTATTACTTTCCCATGACAAAAATACAGCACTTATTGCACCTAGTAATTGATCAAATACATTTTGGGGAAATTCTTTTTTAGTTTGGTCTTTAACGACTTTTTTGAAATCATTAATTAGCCCCTCCCAATCATCAGCATCCAAGTCAGTATCCAAAAGAACACCTTTTGTTAATTTATAATTTTCAATTAACTCTTCGAAATGATAGCCTTTTATACCCATTACAACATTTCCATACATTTGGATAAATCTTCTGTAGCTGTCTTTAGCAAATCTTATATTGGACGTCTTGTTGGCTAGTGCGATTACAGTTTTGTCGTTTAAACCTAAATTTAAAATTGTATCCATCATGCCAGGCATTGATACTCTAGCGCCAGATCTTACGGATAATAATAATGGGTTCTTTAAATCACCAAATTTTTTTCCAACTTCTTTTTCGATAATTTTTAATTCTTTTTTTATAGTACTAACTATTCCTGAATTTAATTTTTTTTTATCTTTATAAAATAATTCACAAACTTTAGTTGAAATAGTAAATCCCGGGGGAACGGGTAGGCCCATTCTTCCCATCTCTGAAAGATTGGCACCCTTGCCACCTAAAAAGTTTTTTGGATTTTTTATCTTCTTAGAGTCTTTAGAATTAAAGTTCAATATTAGTTTATTCACTATTTTGTCTCTATTTTAGAAAAGTTTATGTAATTATTAAATGTTCTACATAACATTTGTAAAAGTTCCAATCTGTTTTTTTTTATATTTTTATCTTCGTCATTAACTTTTACATTATCAAAAAAATCTGAAATTACCTTTTTAGCGCCTGCTAAAACTACAAGGGATTCCTTGTAATTTTCATCTTTATTAATATTCGTAAAGTATTTTCTAATTTGATTAATCTTTTTAAATAGATTTTTTTCGTAATCATTTTTAAAAATACCAGGGTCAGTTGTATTTGATAGCTCAAGGTCACTATTTTTTAACTCACTATCCAATATATTTGATGCTCTTTTGTAGTTTGCAATAATATCTTCACCAATTTCTTCGTTGATTACACTATTTAGTGTGGAGGCCTTATTATATATTTTATTCATATGGTCTATACTGTATGCATTGATGCTTGCTTCAATAATATCGGCTCTAATTTTTTTTTCTTTCATATAATACTTCAATCTATCCTTTAAAAAATCTGCCAATTCTCTTTGTGATAATTCATTTAAAAGCTCAAAACCCTGATCTCTATGCAAAGAAGTAGAGTAGCTAATAAGATCTTTAATTTTAAACTCTTTATTATTATCGATTAGTAATTTTATAATACCTAAGGCAGATCTTCTTAGCGCATAAGGGTCTTTTGAGCTGGTAGGTTTCTGATTGATTCCAAAAAATCCAACCAACGTGTCAATTTTATCAGTTAATGCTAAAGCAATACTAAATGGTTTTTTTGGAGTTTTGCTATCAAGCCCAGCAGGTAAATAGTGTTCACTAACAGCTAAAACTATTTCCTTATCAAAACCTTGTTCTTCAGCAAAATATCCACCCATTATTCCCTGAAGTTCTGGAAATTCTCCAACTAAATCTGAAATTAAATCTACTTTACAAATTGATGCTGATAGCTCTACTTGATCTTTGCTAATTAACAGTTCATCTGAGATCATTCCTCCAAGTTTCCTCATTCTTTGAATTTTATCATGATAAGATCCTAGCCCCTTAAAATAATTCATAGTTTTTAATTTTGATACTTGCTTCACTAAATTCTGAGATTTATTTTTTTCCCAAAAAAATTGCGCGTCACTTAATCTTGCATCAACAACTCTTTCGTTTCCTATTTTTATAAAACCTTCTACATCTTTATTATTAGCAACAACTAAAAATTCATTAGTAATTTTGCCCTTTTTATCAAAGGTCGGAAAATATTTCTGATGATGTTGCATTGTTATTATTAAAATTTCTTTAGGAATATCTAAAAACTTTTCATCAAATTTACAAACTAGAACATTGGGTTGCTCAACCAAGTCTGTAACCTCTTCTAGAAGTTTTTTATTAGTTTCAATATTAAAATTGTTTTTTCTGGATATTGTTTCAAATTGTTTGGTAATAAATTCTTTTCTTAAAGATTGATCAATAATAGTTCCAGATTCATTGAAAAATTCATTGTAACTTTTAAAATTTTTAAATATTTTTTTTTTATCTTCAAATTCCTTATCTATAAAAGTTGTATTAGAACAGGTTAAATGATGGAATTTGAAGTTTAAATTTTTATCATTAAAAATACCAAGTATCGATTTTAAGGGTCTTGCCCAATTTAAACTATAATTCCCCCATTTCATTGATTTCTTCCATTGCAATTTGTCAAGTATAAGCGGTGTTTGCTCTTCTAATAAATCTATTGTATTAATTTTTTTAGAGAGTTTCTTAAAAAAATAAAACTCACCTTTATCTGTTTTTTTTTTAAATAGATCTTTTTTGTTTATTTGGTTTGATCTTATAAATCCTTCAATTGCTTTTTCTGGTGCATTTGTACCTGGTCCCCTTATCTCTTCTTCTTTTTGTGTTATCTCTTTAGATACACCCTCGAATAAAATTATAAGACGATTTGGTGTTGAAAAAGATGCACTTTTCTTAAATAAAATCTTTTTTTCAAAAAATAGTTTTTGAAATTCTTCGAGCAATGCATTACGAGAATTTTGCTGCAATCCAGCTGGTATTTCTTCGCTAAATAACTCTAAAAAAAATTCTGACATTAATCTATTCGGCTACTCAACCAACTTTCAGCAACAGCTTTTGTAATATCTCTAATGCGCCCTATATACCCTGCTCTTTGGGCAACACTTATAACTCCTCTTGCATCTAAAATATTAAATACATGACTAGCTTTTAAACATTGATCATATGCAGGTAGTGAAATTTTTTTTTCCACCAATGCTTTTGCTTCAAGTTCGTACATATCAAACATTTTAAATAGATTATCTGTGTTAGCATGTTCAAAATTATATGCTGAAAATTCTTTTTCTGCTTGGTGAAAAACGTCTCCATATTTAACACCATCATCATTCCATAAAAGATCATAAACATTTTTCTTTTGTTGGGTAAACATGCAAATTCTTTCTAAGCCATATGTGATTTCAACTGAAACAGGTTTGCATTCTATTCCTGCCATTTGCTGAAAGTATGTAAATTGTGTAATTTCCATTCCATCACACCAAACTTCCCATCCTAACCCTGCCGCACCTAAAGTTGGACTTTCCCAGTCATCTTCAACAAATCTGATATCGTGTTCTTTATGATTAATCCCAATTACTGCTAAACTATTTAAATAAATTTTTTTTATATTATCTGGTGATGGTTTTATCAAAACTTGAAATTGATAGTAGTGCTGTAATCTATTTGGATTGTCCCCATACCTACCATCTGTTGGTCTTCTTGATGGCTGAACATATGCGGCCTTCCAAGGTTTTGGTCCTAACGATCTTAATGTTGTAGCTGGATGAAAAGTTCCAGCTCCCACCTCTATATCATATGGCTGAAGAATCACACATCCTTGTTTACTCCAATATTTTTGAAGATTCAAAATTGTATCTTGAAATGATTGAAATTTTTGTTTTATAATTTTTTCTTTAGAAGCCATATCTTTGCCAGATAGATCTTTCCTCTAGAATAGTTGCCAGTTGGTCCATTTGATTTATTGAGGAAGAAAATTTTTTACTAAACCAGCCTTTTGGCTTTTCAAATTTTTTAATCACAACATCTTCACCAAACTTTTCTTTTAAAATTTCATTAGCATTCCCTAATCCGTCAATTAAACCAAGTTCTTTTGCTTTGCTTCCAGACCAGAATTCACCTGAAAAAAGCTCAATTCCATCTTTTTTAAGTTTAAGCCCTCTACTTTCTTCAACAACTTGAATAAAATCTTTATGTAAATCTAATTGGATATTTTTTAGTCTCTCAATATCCTCTTCTTTTTCATCCTGGAATGGATCTAGTGAACTTTTATTTTTACCAGCAGTATGAACTCTTCTTTCAACGCCAATTTTTTTTATCAATTCTGTAAAACCGAATGACGAATATATAACTCCTATAGATCCAATGATAGAGCTTGAATTTGCATATATTTCATCTCCTGCACATGCTATTAGATATCCTCCCGATGCAGCAACATCCTCCGCAAACACAATTACTTTGATATTATTTTTTTTGGCTTGAGCTCTTATAAATTTATAAATTAGATGGGATTGCACAGGTGAACCCCCCGGAGAATTTATTGTAATTGCTACGGCTTTAGTTTTTTTCAAAGAAAATGCTTTTTCTATAATTTCTTCTTGTCCTGCAAAATCAATGCCCTGCTTGAATTTTCCCACATTACCAATGACTCCATTTAGTTTAATATGGGCTACTATTTTTTTCTTTTTAAAAAAAGAGAACATTGTTATTCTTTATAGAGTTTTTGATTTAATATAAAGACTACTTATAGTTGAAGATTAAGGTGCGTCAATTGATAAGTAATAAATATAACTTAATTATACTAACTTATTTTTTATGGGAACATTAGTTCAGCTAAGA
>JABMNQ010000163.1 GCA_013204495.1 Candidatus Pelagibacter sp. | reverse complement strand
TGAATATTATGACAACTTATATTTAAATCTTGGTACGTCTACTTATGTGGAAAAACTAACTACCGACAGCACTGCAAGTGCCACATTAAAAAAACAAAACGGGTCATATTTTGATACTTTTTTTAATTACACTTTTGATTACGATTTAAGAAATCAGAAATTTCAACCTACCGAAGGTTTTAGAAGTAGATTTACTCAAAATGTCCCATTGATTAGTGAAAGTTATACTTTAACAAATGCATATGATTTAAAATTTTATAATGAATGGCTTAATGAAAATATTGCATCTTATGGAATTTTTGCATCAACAACAAACTCTCTTACGGGTAAAGACGTCAAGTTATCAGATAGACTTTTCTTGCCTTCAAGTAAACTAAGAGGATTTGAAAGTGGAAAAGTGGGTCCAAAAGATGGTACTGATTATATTGGCGGTAATTATGCTTTAGCTTTTAATGCTGCTACTACACTACCGCAAATTTTATCCAACTTTCAAAATACAAACTTCTCTCTTTTCTTTGATGCCGCAAATATTTGGGGTGTTGATTATGATAGTAGTATTAATGATGATAGTAAAATTAGATCTTCCATTGGTCTAGCGGTTGATTTTTTTACTCCTATAGGCCCACTAAACTTTTCTTTATCAGAACCTATCACAAAGAGTAAAAACGATATAACTGAATCGTTTAGATTTAACCTGGGAACTACCTTTTAATGAAAAAAGTAGTTATAATTTTTTTCATTTATTTTTTTCAATTTAATTTTGCTTTAGCAAACACAACTATAGCATTTATTGACATGGATAAAGTTATCTCAATATCAAAACCAGGCTCATCAATCATGAGTCAACTTAACATCATTAGTTCACAAAATTCAAAAAAATTTGAAAGTGAAGCTAAAAAAATAAAAGAACAAGAAACTAAACTAATTTCACAAAAAAAAATATTATCAGAGGTCGACTTTCAATCGAACGTTAATAAGCTAAAATTAGAAATTAAAAATTACAATGATAATAGAGAAAAAATCAACAATGATTTTAATAAATTAAGAATTGATAGTACGAACAAATTACTTAAACTGATTAACCCAATATTAGTGAGTTATTCAAATGATAAATCAATATCATTGATATTAAAAAAAAAAGATCTTGTTATTGGAAAAACTGAACTTGATATAACAGATGAAATTATTAAAATAATAAATAAGGATATTAACCAATTCAAAATTCAATAAATGACAAAAGAATTTCTCAACAAAAAACAAATTGCTGAATTATTACCACATAGAGAGCCAATGCTTCTTATTGATGAGTTACACGATATTGAAAAATTTTCTTCAGCTACTGCTATTGTTAATGTTAAGAAAGATAGTTTCTTTATTCAGGGACATTTCCCTGGGAACCCTGTTATGCCTGGGGTTCTAATTGTTGAAGCCTTTGGTCAAGCTGCGGCTGCATTAACCGCCCATGGACTAGATAAAGAGACTTATGATAATAAATTAGTATTCTTGATGGGTATTGAAAAAGCTAGATTTAGGAACCCAGTTATACCTGTTTGCAAGTTAGAATTAAAAATTCAAGCTACTAGAACTCATGGAAGAGTATGGAAATATAAGGGTGATGCTTTTGTTGGTGGGGTAAAAATGGCGGATGCAATGTGGTCAGCAACTATCGTTGATAAGAAATAATTAGCAACAAAACTTGATAATTAATAACACTTATTTTTGGTAAAATAAAAAAGTGAATAATCCATTTTTTAAAAACCATGGCCCATTTGATTTACTTGATCTATTAGAAAATAACTTTGATCTTGAATTTTCGTTAACCGATATATCTAAAAATAAACATATTATAAAAGATGTTAAAAATTTGGATAATGCTGCCTCTAATGACATAACTTTTTTTCATTCTATTAAATATAAAGATTTAGCTCAAAAAACAAAAGCAATTGCCTGTATTACAAAAAAAGAATTTTTAAACTTTTTGCCCAAGGAATGTATTAAAATTATAAGTCCCAATGTTTTGTTTCTAACAGCTTTAGTTACAAGTAAGTTTTATCCAGATTCTGTTATTGATAATAATAACTTAGATCTAGAGATTATTGATGGTAAATTTGAAAATATTATTTTCGGTAAAAATACATATATTGGTAAAAATGTTTCAATAGGTGAAAAAACAAAGATTGGTCATAACTCATTAATTGAAAGCAATGTAGTAATTGGAAAAAACTGTATAATTGGATCTAATGTAATTATTAGAAACTCTATTATAGAAGATCATGTCCATATATTGGACGGTGCCATTATTGGAAAAAAAGGTTTCGGGTTTATTCCAAATAATAATAAGAATTTTAGATATCCCCATGTAGGCTACGTTCATATTAAAAAAAATAGTGAAATTGGTTGTGGCTGTACAATTGATAGAGGTTCATTATCAATAACAACAATAGGTGAAAATACATACTTGGACAATCAAGTTCATATTGCTCATAATGTTAAAATTGGCAATAATTGCATTATAGCAGGACAAGTTGGAATTGCGGGCAGCACAACCTTAGGAGATAATGTTATTATTGGTGGACAAGCTGGTGTCTCAGGTCATTTAATAATTGGAAACAATGTGCAAATTGGTGGTGGTAGTGGTGTTATTAAAGATATTGCAGATAACTCTAGAGTAATGGGTTATCCCGCTAAAGATTTTAAAAAATTTATAAGAGAGAGCAGATAAATGATTCACAAAACTGCAATTATAGATTCTAATGCTAAGATTTCTGATAATGTTAATATTGGCGCATACTCTGTGATTGGACCTAATGTTCAGATAGGTGAGGGTTCAATTATACACCCTCAAGTCAATATAAGTGGCAACACAATAATAGGTAAAGAGACAATTATTTATCCGTTTGCATCTATTGGTAATGACCCTCAAGATTTAAAATATAATGGAGAAGAAACAGCTCTAATTATAGGAAATAATAATAAAATTAGAGAATACGTGACAATTAATCCTGGTACAATAGGGGGTGGCGGAAAAACTATAATTGGAAATAATTGTCTCTTTATGGTCTCTTCTCATGTTGCTCACGACTGTATTATAGGTAACAACGTTATCATTGCTAACAATGTTCCTTTAGGTGGCCACGCTCAAATTGAAGATAATGTCGTTATAGGTGGTAACTCTGCTGTTCAACAATTTACAAGAATTGGTAAAATGGCCATGATAGGTGGAATGTGCGGTGTTGTCAAAGATGTCATACCGTATGGAATGGCTTTTGGTAATAGATGTGTGCTACAAGGATTAAATTTAATTGGTTTAAGAAGAAAAAATATATCCAATAAAGAAATTTTATCATTATCTGAATCATATAAAGAAATATTTAAAACAGAAAATCTATCGGATAATTTATTAAATCTAGATCAAAAGTTTAGTGAAAATTATTTAGTTAAAGAGATAATTGACTTTATTAACAAAGATAAAAAAAGACCAATTTGTACACCTCACTCAAAATAAAAAACAAAATAATATAATGATTTGTTTAATATTAGGAGACACCGATTTCCCCAAAAAAATTGTTGAAAATATAATAACAAAAAAATTAAGATATTTTATAATAGACCTCTCAAAAAAAAATATTTTCAAAAAAGACACAAACTCATTTAGGATAAGTATTGGTCAGTTTGGTAAAATGATCAAATTAATAAAAGATAAAAAATGTAAAAAAGTTTTATTCGCAGGTAAAATAGCAAAACCAAACTTTTCATCATTAAGAATGGATATTAAGGGTTTTTTTTATTTATCTAAAATTATTAAAGCAGCTAAGTTAGGTGATGCTGCCGTTATTAAATTAATTATTAATATTTTAAAAAAAGAAAAAATAGACGTCATTAGTTCGGTCTCATTTAATCCGGAGCTTTCACTAAAAAAAGGTAATTATACAATGATTAAACCCAATCTTAAAGATAGAGATGATATTAAAAAAGGAAAAAACTATCTGAATAAGATTAATGGATACGATTATACCCAAGGTCTTATTGTAAGAGATGGAATCATTATCAAAAAAGAAAATTACACGGGTACTAAAAAAATGATTCAGTCTATTAAACCAAAATTAAATAAAGGAGGAATACTAATTAAATTACCTAAGAAAAAACAAGATTTACGTATAGATTTACCCTCAATAGGATTAGATACTATTAAAGACTGTAAGAAAGCTGGATTAAAAGGAGTTATTATGAAACATAAGCAAAACATTATTCTTGATAAAGAAGCATGTATTAAATTTGCAAATATGCATAAAATTTTTATTACTATAATATGAAGAAGGTTTTTATTGTTACTGGCGAACCCTCTGGTGATAAATTAGCTGCAACAGTGATTTCTAAACTGAAAATTCAAGATCCAAATATTAAGTATTTATCTGTAGGTGGTAGAAATCTTAAAAATTTAGGTATTGAATCTATCTTTGATCAAAAAGAGATTACTTACCTAGGTTTTACTAGTATTTTATTGAATATTTTTAAAATTAAGAAAAGAATTGATAATACTGTAGATGAGATAATAAAATTTGATCCAGATATATTGTTTAGCGTTGATAGCCCAGATTTTACATTACGTGTTGCTGAAAAAGTTAAAAAAATTAATAATAAAATTAAAACAATTCATTATGTAGCACCTCAAGTATGGATTTGGAGAAAAAATAGGGTTAAAAAAATTAAAAAATTTATTGATCATATGCTTTTATTGTTCAATTTCGAAAAAAAATATTTTGATGAGGAAAACATTAAAAACACATTTGTTGGTCACCCTTTAATTGAAGAAAAAATAAATTCTAAAAATATTTTAGATGATTTAATCTCCAAAGATAAAAAAATTATATCAATTTTTCCAGGCAGTAGAAAATCTGAGACCCATCTTCTTTTACCGATCTTGATTAATTTTATTAGACTAATGAATGATGGCAATATAATTTACTCTTTTATTTTTCATGCAACAGATGAAAACAAATCTTTTATAAAAGATAAAGTTATTCAATCGAGAATACAAAATATTGATGTTATTTCTGATGAAATTATCAAATCTCAAACCTTATCTAATTCAATTTTTGCTGTCTCTAAATCCGGTACTGTATCTTTACAAATTTGTAATGCAAACATTCCTTCTATAATCATATATAAACTAAGTTTTATTAACTTTATAATTTTTAAATTATTAGTGAATGTAAAATTTGCAAACATAATTAATATAATAAATAATAAAGAGATTATACCAGAGCTTTTACAAAAAGAATGTAATGCTAAGGAAATTTATAATTCTGTTAAATATTTCTTAAATCATCCCGAGCAAATTAAATCACAATTAGATGCTGTTAATGAAACTCTTAAAAAAATAAAATCACCAGCATCATCATCTCAAAGCTGTGCTGATATTATTATTAGTTCTTTCTGAGTAATTATTATTTGATTTAAATAATTTTTTTTAATCTAGCTAAGGTTTCTTCTTTCCCCAAAGAAATGATTATATCATATAAGCCAGGTCCAAATTTAGAACCTGTTAAAGCTATTCTTAAGGGTTGACCTACACTTTTGAAGTTTGTTTCATATTTTTTTATTAGATCATTAATAATTAGTTCAATAGACTCTTTATTTAAAACATCTATTAATAAAACTTTGTCATTAAATTCTGAAATTATTTTTTTTGCATTATCATCTATTAGCTTTAAGTCTTCTTCATTGAATTTAACCACATTTAAAATTATATATTTTGCATTATTAAATATATCTTCTAGTGTTTTTGCTTTATTTTTAAGAAAAGTTAATGAAGCTCTAATTTTCTTTTCTTTTTCTGTTGTTATTTTATTTTTATAAATCTCACAGTATTCAAGAAGGTGATTGTAAAGTTCTTCTTCGTTAATGTTTTTAATATAGTGCTCATTCATTGAAAGAATTCGACTCATATCTAATTTTGATGGTGATTTGCCAATACCTTCAAGGTTAAAACATTGAATACTTTCATCTAATGTAAAAATTTCCTTGTCTTTGTAAGACCAACCTAATCTCAAAAGATAGTTTCTTAGTGCATCTGGCATTATTCCTATTTTTGAATAGTCATCTAATGTTGATGCGTTGTCTCTTTTGGATAATTTTTTCCCCTCTATAGTGTGTATTAATGGAATATGGGCAAAAGCAGGAAGACTCCAACCCATCGCTAAATATATTTGTATTTGTTTAAATGTATTAATCTTATGATCATCACCTCTAATAATATGAGTCATGTGCATTTGATGATCATCTACGGTCGCTGATAAATTATATGTGGGTGTTCCATCATTTCTTAAAATAATAAAATCTTCTAGTGTTATATTTTCAATTTTGACATCACCTTGAACCAAGTCATTCAATATAGAGGTTCCCTCAACTTTGCTTTTAAATCTTACAACAGGTTTTAAATCTTTGGGTATTTCATTTACATTTATTTCTCTACATTTTCTATTGTAGGTATAAGGAAGTTTTTTTTGTCTAGCTCTTTTTTTTTGATCTTCAATTTCTTCTGTTGTGCAGTAGCATTTATAAGCATGACCATTTTTAAGTAATTCATTTACAATATTTATATGATCATTTATTTTAGTTGATTGTATGTACTCTTCTCCATCATGATTTATTCCAAGCCACTTTAATGATTTAATAATTTGAATTTTATGTTCATCTTTAGATCTCTCTTTGTCAGTATCTTCAATTCTCAAATGAAAGGTTCCCTTTTTATTTTTTGAATATAACCAATTAAATAAAGCAGTTCTTACGCCACCAATATGAAGAGGCCCAGTAGGAGATGGAGCAAACCTTGTTGCTACTTTTGACATTAGAGATTTTTAGACTATTTTCCTAGAAGTTTCTATATAAAGATACTAGAACACCTTGAACTTTTACTCTATCTGGGCCAAATATTTTAGTTTCATAGTTTCTATTGGCACTTTCAAGGGCTACTGTTTTACCTTTTATTCTAATTCTCTTCAGCATTGCTTCATGTTCATCAATTAAAACTACAACAATTTTTCCATTATCTGCTGTATCAGTTCTTCTAATGATCACTGTGTCTCCTTCATTAATACCGGCTTCAATCATTGAATCACCCTGAACTTTAAGACCAAAATATTGACCATTTTTTTCAAGATTACTTGGTAGAGGTATTCTAGAGACTTCATTTTGAATTGCTTCTACAGGTGTCCCTGCAGCGATGCTACCTAACACAGGTATTTCCATTTGATTTGAGTTAACAATTTCCGTGTCTAATCCACCTTTAATAACACTTGGTGAAAAACTATTATAAATATCATATGCAGAAGCTGTTTCTGGCAACCTTATAACCTCTAAAGCTCTTGCTTTGTGTGCTAGTCTTCTAATGAACCCTCTTTCTTCTAAGGCACTTATTAATCTAAAAATCCCTGATTTTGATTTTAAATTCAACGAATCTTTCATTTCCTCGTATGAAGGCGATACACCAGAGGCTCTCAACTTTTTGTTAATAAATAAAAGAAGGTTTTTTTGTTTTTTAGTTAGCATAAGAACAAATAAAGTACAAAATCTGTTCTACAAGTGTTCTTCTATTTCAGCAATAGCTAAAAAGCGTTTAAAAATAAGGTTTATTTTACTAAAGAACTGAAAAAATAGAATTATTATCCATATTTTTTAAAAGTGATTCACCAATTAAAAAAGTTTTTATTTCTGTTTTGTTCTTTAGGTTAAGAAGTTCATCTTTTGTTTTAATGCCACTTTCACAAATAATGGGCCCACTGTGATTAATTAAAACATTATAAATATCATAAGTTGTATTAATATTTGTTTTTAAAGTTTTAAGGTTTCTATTATTAATTCCAATTAAAGCGTCTTTAAAATTTAGAGCTTTTTTTGCTTCTTCAATTGTATGGACTTCAACAATTATTGACATGTTAAATTTTAAAGCTTCTTCATATAAATCACTTGCTAGCTCATCCGAGACACCAGCCAAGATGATTAATATCGCATCTGCACCATAGCTTTTTGCAAGTGGCACTTGAAATTTATCAATAAAAAAATCCTTACAAAGCACAGGTAAATTTATTTTTTCTTTAACTTTACTTACATGAATTAAATTACCTAAAAAAAAATCTTCCTCAGTTAAGATAGATAAGCAAGTTGCATTATTTTTATGATAAATTTGGGCAATCTTTATTGGGTCATAATCTTTGATAATTATACCAGCAGAAGGGCTAGCTTTTTTTATTTCTGCAATTAATGAAATTTTATTATTATTAATATTATGTTGAATTTTTTCTTTAAAGTCTAAGAAGTGAGAATTTTGCTTAATTATTTCTTCTAGCTGAATAATAGATGTAGTTTTTTTTAACAAATCTATTTTATTAATTTTTTTCTGTATTATTTTATCTAATATATTTTTAGTCATTTCGTATTTTTTGTAGATGCGTAAATGCTTTACCTGATAAAATATGTGATCTAGTAAATTCATAGGCATCTTTAAATTTATTATATTTTTCACAAACAATTAGTGCAGCTGCAGCATTCAAGCAAACAGCTTTTGAAAAATCATTATCTACTCCTTTGAATATTTCAATTATTTTACTTGCATTGAATTTAGCATCATCACCAATCAAGTCTTCAAATTTATTAGCATTAATATTTAACATTTTTGGATCTATAGTTATTTCTGAAATTATTCCATCTCTAATCTGAACAACATTTGTAATATCATAAGGTGATATTTCATCTAAGCCGTCATTACTATTAACTATCCAGGCAAATTTAATATTTAAATTTTTTAATGCTTCTGCAAATATTTTAAGTAATTTTTTATCATAAACACCTACAACTTGTCTATTTACTAACGCTGGACTGCTAAGTGGACCTATCATATTAAATATAGTTCTTTTACCAATTTTTTTTCTTGATGGACCAACATGTTTCATAGCATCATGGTAGTTTGGAGCAAACATAAATCCAAAATTATTTTTTATTATTTGATCTTCAATTTCCTTGGGCTCTAAATTAATATTTATATTTAAGGCTTCAAGGACATCACCTGAACCACATTTTGACGAAACAGCCTTATTACCGTGTTTTGCAACCTTTATATTCATGCTAGCAAGTAATAGGGCAGAGGCTGTCGATATATTTAAAGTATCTTTCCCATCACCACCTGTACCACAGGTATCAACGCAATTTTCCACGTTAACTCTTCTTGATTTTTTTCTTAAAGTATAAACTCCTCCGGCAATTTCATCTGAAACCTCGCCTTTATCAGATAAAGCAGTAAGAAAATTAATAATTTCATCTTCTGATGGTTTCCCACTCATTAAAATTTCAAACGCTTCTTTAC
This sequence comes from Candidatus Pelagibacter sp., assembly GCA_013204495.1. Lineage (GTDB taxonomy): Bacteria > Pseudomonadota > Alphaproteobacteria > Pelagibacterales > Pelagibacteraceae > Pelagibacter. The sequence goes on along the minus strand of JABMNQ010000163.1, from coordinate 3,711 downwards.
TTTCTTTGAAGCTTAAATTTTCTTTATTTTTAATTTTATCTAAGAATTGTTTCACTATATTTTGTAATTAATAAAATTTTTTAATATTTTAATACCAATTATAGTTTTTATACTTTCAGGGTGAAATTGAACACCATGAATATTATATATTTTATGCTTAATACCCATGATAATCCCATCATTTGTTTCTGCTGTAATTTCAAGTTGATTTGACAAATTTTTTTTATCAATAATTAAACTGTGATATCTTGTTGCTTCAAAATATGAGGGCAAATTTTTTAATATTCCAATTTTTTTTGATTTGATTAGGCTAGTCTTTCCATGCATTAGTTTTTTTGCTTGAATTATCTTTGAGCCAAAAACTTGTCCAATTATCTGATGACCCAAGCATACGCCAAGGATAGGAATTTCTTTATAAAGTGATTTAACTATATTTATGCAATTACCTGATTGGTTTGGATTTCCTGGACCGGGAGATATAACAATTCTATTGTATTTATTTTTTATAATTTCTTTTACGTTAATTTTATCATTTCTAATTACATCTACATTAGCTCCAAGAGTAGAAAGATAGTGATATAAATTAAATGTAAAACTATCGTAGTTATCTATTAATAAAATTTTCATTATTTAAGTGCATTAAGTAAAGCTTTTGCTTTATTTACAGTTTCCTCATATTCTTTGATTGGATGGCTATCAGCAACTATACCTGCTCCAGCCTGAACATAAAATTTATTTTTTTTTGCAATAGCCGTTCTTAAAGCGATACAGGTATCAAACTCACCATTCGCAGAAAAGTAACCTATACCACCCCCATAAACTTTTCTTTTAGAGGTCTCTAGTTCATCAATAATTTCCATTGCTCTTATTTTAGGTGCACCCGATACTGTACCGGCAGGAAAACCAGCAAGTAACGTTTTAAACTTTGAGTATTTCTTATTATATATACCAACAACGTTGGAGACGATATGCATTACATGTGAATATTTTTCAATTGTGAAACTCTCTGTAACTTTAACAGTATTAATTTTAGAAACTTTTCCAGTATCGTTTCTTCCCAAATCCAACAACATTAAATGCTCAGATAGTTCTTTTTTATCTTTTAGTAAATCTTTTGCCAACAAATTGTCTTCTCTAATGTTTTTTCCTCTTGGTCTGGTACCAGCTATTGGTCGGATGGTTATTTGATTATCTCTGAGTCTCACTAAAATTTCTGGACTAGCGCCAATTATTTGAAAATCATCAAAATTGAAATAATACATAAATGGTGAAGGGTTAGTGACTCTTAATTTTTTATATATATCCAAAGGTTTTTTTGTTAATTTGGCTTCAAATCTTTGACTTAAAACTACCTGGAATATATCTCCGATCTTAATGTAGTTTTTGGCTTTAGAGATCATATTTAAAAATTTATTTTTAGAAGTGTTAGATTTAACCTTAATATTTTTAGTTAATGGAGGTTCATCGCTATTCTTTTTAACAGAAGACTGAATTAAAAGATTATTAATTTCAGTTTCAATTTCATAATATCTTTTGTGATAGTTTGATATCTTTTGATCCTTGAAAATATTAATTATATAAAATATTTTTTTCTTTAAATTATCGTGGATAATTACTGTTTGTGGTCGCACCAGCCTTACATCAGGTAGTTTTAAATCGTCATTACATTTATTTGGTATTTCTTCCACATATCTAATTGAATCGTAAGAAAAGTAACCTGATATTAAAGAACAAATAGGTGGAAGGCTTGAAGGTGTTTTAAAATTAAAATCTTCAATTATTTTTTCTATAATTTTATCAGGACTTCCTTTAATTTTTTTTCTTAATCTTTTTTCTATTAAAAAAGATTTGTTATCATTGAATTCCCAAATTTTATCAGGGTTTTTACCAAATATTGTGTATCTGCCTTTTATCTTTCCCTTTTCAACAGACTCAAATATAAAACTATTTTTTTCTTTAAGAAAATTATCAATTAAGTTTAAAATCTCTGAATCATTTTTAATTTTTTTAGTTAGAAAAAGTATTTGGTTTTTTTTTTTTTGGTGCTGACGTTTAAAGTCTTTGAAGCTTCTATTCAACATTATTTGAAATAGTTTTTAACTCTATCAATTGTTTGTTCATTAACAACAACATCATATTTATCATTTAAAAAGAAATCATATGACTTTAAAATACTATTTTTATTTTCTGCGCCTTCTTCAATTTTGATGTCAGTAAATTTTTTTGATTTATCATCAATATTCTCAACATCATAATTTAATGTTTTAGCTACGTAGACGTTATTTTGATCATCCACAATTAATGTAAAGGAATTGATCGGTAACGAGTATAATATCTTTATAGAGTTTATTTCAAATTTTTTATTATCTTTAATTGAATTTAGCTTAATTTTTTCAATTTTATCACCACCCAACTCTGTAAAAGAATTTTGATTGAATTTATTTTGATTGATTTGGTCTAAAATATTTTTATTGAATTCGTATTTTTCTTTTTCAAATAAAAGATTTGTAATTTGTTTTTTAAATCTTTCGTCACTAATATCTGGTAATTTGTTGTTGGTTTTACTTATATTATAAAATGTATAACTACCACTATCTTCAATAATATCAGTTGTGTTATTTCTTGAACTATAAATTTTATTCTTAATATCTTCTTTGTTGTCTAGGCTAATATAACTTTCCACATCTATAGTTGTTAAGTTTAGCTCTTTAATAATTTTGCTAAACTCTTCACCTTTAGAGATTTGATTTTCAATATTGTCAATTTTATCAAAAAAAGCTTTACTAAATTCACCTAATCCAGTTAAATTTTTAGGACTAATATTGACATATTCAAAATTTATATAATCTTGTTTGAGTTTATCAGAGTTTTCAGTAATGAAATCATTTATATCTTTATTCGTGAATTTATCATTTTTTTTGTAAAATGAATTTAGATTAATGTAGTCAATCTCTAATTTACTATTTCTATCTTTGTAAAATTTATTTATTAAAAAATCTGGAGATTTAGTTCCTCCACTAATATAGGTAAAAAGTTGTTTTTGTAGTTCATTATTTTTCAATCTAATTTCAAAAGCTGATGCCGTTGAATTACTTGTTAATAAAAACTTTTCATACTTCGTTCTTTGAAAAACACCATTTTCATCTAAAAAGTTTTTATTTGTTTTAATTCTTTCAACCATAACTGCTTCTGATATTGAAAGGTCTAAATCTTTAATTTCAAGATCTAGCAAAGTTGTTGACACTAATGTCGATAAAAGTTCTTCTATAATTCCCTGATCAATATTATTCTTAATTATCTGGTTACTCAGCCCAGACTGATTTAAATAATCCATGTAGTCTTGAGTTGAAATTTTAATGCTATTGATTTTTACAATATTATTTTGATTTCCAGTATTAAAACCACCACCAAAACCACCAAATCCAAAGGCTATAATAATAACAATTATTAACATTAACCCACCAATTTTTTTTTTTGTAAAATCTTTAAAAGGACTAATCATTGCTTTATTAATTTATTGATCTCTAAAATACAAAGCTATAGATTAAATTTTTCATTATGACAAATAAATATATGTATTTTGTAGCTAATTGGAAAATGTATGGAGCCTTATCCTCATTAAATACATTGAATAAAGTTATTAAATTTTCAAAATCTAAAGATATTAACAAGGGTAGGTTAATTTATTGCCCACCCTATACTTTATTAAGC
>JABMNQ010000002.1 GCA_013204495.1 Candidatus Pelagibacter sp. | reverse complement strand
ACTAATGAATTTTTTTAACTGAATTAATTTACTTTATAATAAATTTGGGGTCTTTATTTGTTTTTGTATTAGCCTACTTTTGAAATTCCAATATTTGAAGCTTGTAAAGATTTACTAAACTTTAATTTTTGGTCATTATTAAGTTCTGAATATATTTTAACTAAAAAATTATAGTTAACTGTCATGTGGCTCTCTTGATTTTTTTCAAGATTTATTAAACATTCTGGATAATCTTCAAAAAAGTAATTTACTGGAACTTTTAAATAATTTGCTAATTGAAGTAATCTTATAGAGCTTACTCCATTAGTTCCTTTTTCATATTTTTGAATTTGTTGAAATGTAACATTGATTGCTTTTGCTACTTTTGTCTGTGTTAAGCCTAAAGCTAATCTTCTTAGCTTTAATTTACTACCTAAATATTTGTTGAAATTATCTTCCATTAGAACCCCTCTTAAAGTTAATTTAAAAAAATATATTGAACTAATTATTTAACATAATGACAATAGAAAAATTTATTTTTTTTAAAAAGCTTATTTAAGAAAAAGACTTCGTGTCAAGTATTTATATAGAATAATTTTCACAGAATTGCATTATTATATGTTGTTTTAATTAAAGAATTTGACTTAAAAATAGTTTAGTTCTATCATTCTTTGGGTTTGCAAAAAACTCTTTGGTGTCAGCTTTTTCTACAATTTTGCCTTCATCCATAAATATCATGCAGTCAGCAACTTCTTTAGCAAAGCCCATTTCATGGGTAACAACTATCATGGTCATTCCTTGTTTTGCTAAATCCACCATTACATCTAATACTTCTTTAATCATTTCTGGATCTAATGCAGACGTTGGTTCGTCAAATAACATTATTTTAGGCTCCATACAAAGTGCTCTAGCTATTGCTACCCTTTGCTGTTGTCCACCAGACAGTTGTCCTGGAAATTTTTTGGCTTGATCTAAAATCTGAACTCTTTCCAAGTGTTTTAGAGCTAATTCTTCAGCTTCTTTTTTTGACATTTTTTTTACCCAAATAGGCGCTAATGTAAGGTTATCTAAAATAGACAAATGAGGAAATAAATTAAATTGCTGAAATACCATGCCAACCTCTGCTCTTACTTGTTCAATATTTTTAGTATCTTCTGAAATTACAGTACCATCGACAATAATCGATCCCTTTTGATGTTCTTCCAATCTATTAATGCATCTAATTAGTGTAGATTTACCAGATCCTGATGGCCCACAAACTACAATTTTTTCTTTAGACTTAACTTCAAGGTTAATATCTTTTAAAACTTGAAAATCACCAAACCACTTATTTACATCTTTAATTTGGATTATTGGATCTGACATAATTTATCTATCTGTATCATATTTTAATTCTAATTTTTGACTATATTTACTCATACTGAAACAAATAATCCAGAATATTATACCAGCAAACACATAACCTTCCATAGAAAAACCTAGCCATTCAGGATTAGTTTTTGCTAAATTTAACATACCAACAACTTCAAGAAGGCCTACTACAAAAATTAATGGTGTATCTTTTACTAGAGCTAGAAATGTATTTGCAATTCCTGGAATTACTAATTTTAAAGCTTGAGGAAGAATAACAAAAATATGGAGCTTCCAATAACCCATACCTAGTGATTTAGCCGCATCATACTGCCCTCTTGAAATAGCCTGAAGTCCGCCCCTTATCACTTCAGCAGTATAAGCTGCTTCAAATAAAGTTATAGCTACAACAACTCTAATTAATTTATCAATGTAAGTTCCATCTGGTAAAAACATAGGAAACATTACAGCAGACATAAATAAAACTGTAATTAATGGAACACCTCTCCAGAACTCTATAAAAGAAAGAGATGAATATTTAACAATTGGTAAATCAGATCTTCTACCAAGAGCTAGCATCATTCCTAAAGGGAAACAGAAAATTAAAGAGAAAAAAGACACCATAAAAGTTAAAGATAAACCACCCCAAGCACCTGTTTCTACCCACTCTAAACCAAAAGATCCTCCAGATACTAAATAATAGATTAAGATAAAAGAAATAATCGGTAGTAATATTGTGTAGTAGAGTGAAAGGTAGTTTCTGAATTTTGCTGGTACAAAAAATCCAGCTGCCGTAAATGCTAAAACAGCAATAAATGTTACGTTAATTCTCCACTGTTCAGAATTAGGATACATGCCATACATGAATCTATTAAACCAAACTTTAATATAAACCCAACATGCACCACCACCAGTGCATGCTTCTTTTGTGTCACCAGATATATTGGCATCAAAAATAAACCAATTTAATAAAGGTGGGAGTGCAAATATTATAAGAAGTATAATTGACAAACTTAAGATGGCATTAAAATTACTTGTATTAATATTTTTATTTAGATTATCTAAAATCTTAATTCCTGTAAATTCAATTCTAATCAAATGAAGCCCGATAACACCAAAAATCAAAGGAGTAAAAAAATTTATATATCTAGGTAAAAATGATGTGATATTTATATTTAAAAAATTATTTAAACAAAAATCTACAATAGCTAACAAGAAAAAAGCGATACCCAATGTAAGGAATAAGGGTAAATTTTTATTATTTGTTTTTAATATATTGACGTTTGACATAATTTTACTTTTCTTTAATAGCAATTCTTTGGTTGTACCAGTTCATTAATAATGAAATTGCAATACTAATAGTTAAATAAGTGGCCATAGTAATTCCAACAATTTCAATTGCTTTTCCAGTTTGCATCATGGCTGTTCCAGCAAAAACCAAAACTAAATCAGGATATGCAATAGCAGCCGCAAGAGATGAGTTTTTAGTTAAATTTAAATATTGGTTTGTTGTTGGCGGAATAATAATTCTTAAAGCTTGAGGCATAATTACTAGTTTCAAAACTTGACCTCGTTTTAAGCCTATTGAAGCAGCAGCTTCTTTTTGGCCTATACCAATTCCCTGAATACCTGCCCTAACATTTTCAGCAATAAATGTTGCTGTATAAAGAGTTAAAGCTAAAGTTAAGGCAATTAGCTCTGGCGGTATGCCCATTCCACCATCAAATGTATATGAGGATAGGGACATTTGCCTTAATACTGGAAAGCTGAAAGATAAATCAACGACACCAACTAAAAAAGTTAAAAGTGGTAATCCCATAAAAATAGCTAAAGAAATTATGAAAGTTGGTAACTGTTTACCTTCTTGTTCTTGTTTTTTATTTGAGTAACGAACAAAGAAGAAAATTAATACCATTGCTATGACTAAAGCTGTAAAGAAGACATCAAAATTTATCCAAATTGGAGCTGGAGTAAAAAGACCTTTAATGGTCATGAAAGATGATCCTAGTAATAATGTTGCTGCTTCAGGTGTTGGTAGCGCTCTAAGCGCTGCATAATACCAAAAGAAGATCTGTAATAGTAAAGGAATATTTCTAAAAAATTCTATGTAAAAAGAGGCTGTTTTTCTAATTAGATAATTTGGAGATAGTCTTGCAACACCAATTACAATGCCCAATAAAGTGGCAAGAATAATTCCAATGAAAGCCACCAATAAAGTGTTTAAAAGCCCAACTAGGTATGCTCTAGCATATGAGTGTGAACCATCGTAATCAATTAAAGAAAACTGTATGTCAAATGAAGCTTCTTTACTTAAAAAGCCAAAACCAAACTCAATCCCTCTTGTATCCATGTTATCTTGAGCATTCATGGTAAAGAAACCAAATATTAAGACTATAAATAGTATGGTTAATAATTGAGGTAAGATTTTTTTTAATTTCATTTAAAGATGATTATAAAAAAAGGGCTAGATAAATCTAGCCCTTTTTGAGTTTTATTTGATAATAATTATCTTGCTGGTGGTACGTATAGTAATCCACCTTTAGTCCAGATTTGGTTTGGACCTCTGTCAGGTAAAATACCAGTATCAGCGATATTTCTCTTGTAGCTTTCTCCATAATTACCAACTTGTTTGATAATTCTTAAGCTCCAATCGTTATCTAAACCAAGTGCAGCACCTAATTCACCTTCAGAACCAACAAGTCTTTTGATTTGTGGGTTTTCAGATGTTATCATCATGTCAGCGTTTTCAGAGTTAATACCGTATTCTTCAGCTTCAATCATTACGTTTAGAGACCATCTTACGATATCCTCCCAAACTGCATCACCTTGACGTACAACTGGTCCTAGAGGCTCTTTAGAAATAGTCTCTGGTAACACAATGTGATCATCAGGGTTAGCCATTTTTGTTCTTTGTGCTGCTAGACCAGATTTGTCAGTCGTGTAAGTATCACATCTGCCTGAATCATAAGCTGCAACAACTTCATCAGCTTTTTCGAAAGCAACTGGCTCATAAGAAATTCCTTTTGAATTAAAGAAGTCTCTCATGTTTAGTTCAGTTGTAGTACCAATGTTAGTACATGCTGAAATTCCATTTTTGAATTGACTTGTAGAAGTTATTCCTGAGTCTTTTCTTACCATGAAACCTTGGCCATCGTAGAAGTTTACTCCAACGAATGTTAAGCCAATGTCAGCATCTCTAGAAAGAGTCCAAGTTGTGTTTCTTGATAAGATATCAATCTCACCAGAGGTTAGAGCTGTAAATCTTTCTTTAGCACTTAGTGGAGTGAACTTAACTTTGTTCGCATCACCTAATACTGCAGCAGCAACTGCTCTACATACATCAACGTCAACACCAGCCCAATTTCCAGCTGCATCAGCATTTGAAAATCCTGGTAGACCTTGAGATACACCACATCTTACAAAACCTTTTTTCTCAGTGTTTTTAAGAGTTTTTGACTTCTTAGCGGCCATTGTTTCAGTTGTAAAAGCAAACAGAACTGCAACCATAGCAACTAGAGAAGTTAATTGTTTCACGTATTTAAACATATTTTATTCCTCTGTTTTTATTTATTTATTTGTTAACAAATAATTCAAATAAATTTGAATTAAAAATATTATCTATCAATAACTAAATATGATCAAAGAAAAATAGCTATATTAGAATTATTCTAACTATATGTAGTGTGGATAAAAAATATATTAATATATATAGATTATGGTGCGCTCTGGTGGACTCGAACCACCGACCCTCGGTTTAGAAAACCGATGCTCTATCCAGCTGAGCTAAGAGCGCAAAATATTATAAAAGTTATTTATAGTACGTATTTAATTTTTAAAAAGAAATTTTTTACAAATAATCAATAAGGTCAAAAGTTCCAATCTGCCAATAATCATAAAGGAAATTATATAATATTTGGTTAAGAAATGAAGGTCATAAAAGCTAAAATCACCCAAACCATACATTGAAGAGTTAACAGTGTTCATTAGGGTTAAAATTGATAACTTGAAAGAGTTTTCAAATTCAATACAACTTAAAGTTAATAAAAAAGTTAAAAATAGTAGAGATAAAATAAAAATTATAACGGATAAAATATATTTATAAATTTCATCTAATTTGAAAAAATCTT